>JAGGYO010000159.1 GCA_021162505.1 bacterium | reverse complement strand
ATACCTTGTAGGATTTATTTTGCGGAAGGTGATGGTAGGAGGTGTTTTTCCCAGATTTAGCCGATCTAAATTTGTTAACTTTAAATGACCCTTTTCAATGAAAAGAGGTAATTTATCAGAGGAATTTACTTCTATGGTTTTGACCATTGTGTTTAAATCATTGTAAACGGTAATAAAAGTATTAGAGCGGACTTTAGTTTTGTTATATAATTTATCTGCATCTGTCGCGAACGAAGCCTCAGATAAGAGTATAAATCCAAAAATTAAAACAACAATATCTACAATTTTCCTCATTTTCTTTATCCAAACAGATTAAACTCTGGTATGATAAGAGTTTTCATTATCTTACCCATTGCTAAACCATTTAAAATATTCTTTTAAAGTATCACTAATATAGACTAAATCATCATTGTTTATATATTGATGCATACCAAAATGCAATCCATTCTTTCCAACATATTCTGCTACTGGAAATTGACCATATTTATAACCTAAAAACTTGAATGCATTATGTTGAGTAGGTAAACTCCCAAATAATGTTTTGCATTGAATGCCTTTGGATTCAAGGTAGTTGTAAAGTCTATCTCTGTCATATTTTTCATCTTTCAGAACCAACGGGAAAGCATGTGGACTTGTTTTCTCATAATTCTCCTCTTTGGTAAAATAACAATAACCAGATAGTTCTTTGGTTAATTTCAGCAGTTTATATAAATTGTTTTTGCGTTTGTTGAAATTTTTTTCAAATTGTTCAATGCCTTCAAGCCCTAATGCAGCTTCTAAATCATTCATCTTTGAATTAAAACCAACTCGTTGGAAATTAAAGTATATGCTGTCAGGAGGACGCCCATGTGATTTTACCGATCTAACAACATCAGCAATTTTATCATTATTGGTAACGACCATCCCACCTTCACCACAAATTATTTGGTGAGCAACATAGAAACTAAATGTTCCCATATCGCCAATTGTGCCTATAACTTTGCCTTTATAGGTAGCACCATGTGCCTCACAGGCATCTTCTATAACCTTTAAATCATGCTTTTTTGCAGTTTCCAGAATACTGTCCATTTCGCATGGTTTTCCCATTGTATGAACAACCATAATAGCCTTAGTCTTGTCAGTGATCGCCGCTTCTATTTTCGATGGGTCTATATTGAGGGTTTCCAACTCGATGTCAACGAACTTAGGAATAAACCCCGCAGCTAAGATCGAATTGGCAGTAGCTACAAAGGATAATGCCCCTACAATTATTTCATCTCCCCTTTTTGCACCAAAATCATACAATGTGGCGCAAGAGCAAATATTAGCATCAGTGCCTGAACTCGTAGCAATGACATGTTTATACCCGAAATGGGCAGCAAATTTCTCCTCGAATTCCTTTACATTATCCCCTTCTGAAGCCCAATTCTTATCTAAAACACGCTGTAAATATTTCTTTGCTATGTCTCCTATTACCAGTTCGCCAAAATTTATTCGCATTTCTTGCCTCCTATTCATTTTATTTTCAACTATATTTAAAGGTATCATATTTTAGTAGATTGATTGCTTTTTTATATCTCTCTGGTGTTCCAATATCTATAAGCCTCTCTTGGGTTTCAAATGCATATAAATTCCTTTTGATAATTTTAGGGAAGAAATCTCTTTCTATTGAAAAATTATTTTTCTTCGGCATCAGTGAAAATACTTCTTTTTGTAAAAGATAAAATCCTACATTAATAAGACGATTCTTGTATCCTTTAACTTTTTCATTAAACTTAACAATTTGTTGTAGATTATTTACAGTTATAACCCCATAATCATCACAAACATCTGTGTTTGTTACTGCAATAGAAATCAATGCATCCCTTTTGAAATGAAAATCAATAAACTCTATCAAGTTAATTTTACATAAAGAATCTCCATTGGCAACTAAAAACGGGCTACTTTTAATATACTTTTCAGCATTTTTTATTGCTCCACCTGTACCTAATGGTTTTTCCTCCTTTGAAAATTCAATAGTTAAATTGCTATTCTTATGCCTGTAATATTTCTCTATTATGTCTGCCTTATAACCAGTGCATAATATAAAGTGCTTAAATCCAAAACTGGCTATAAAATCAATAAGAATATCTAAAAATGGACGGTGTTTAATCTTTGCCATCGGTTTGGGAATATCTTTAACCACGCGTTGCAATCGTTTGCCATACCCTCCACAGAGGATAACAACATCTATTTCTCTTAAATTAGTCATATCATTTAATTAGGACGCAGGTTTTCGCCGATACCCGTAGAAAACTATTTTCTCGAATTATCAAATGCCTTACGTTTAACTCCTGGGTTTGTACCAAAATTAAGTAAAAGTCCAACTTCAATGTCAGTTGCTTTTAGATAATTTAATAACTGTGCTTCATTTTCTTTTACCAAACATTTTGCTGCTTTTATCTCTACAATTACCTTGTTACCAAGCAGTATATCAGCATAGTACTCACCTATAACTTCACCTTCATAAAATACCTTTATTGGAGATTGAGAAATCGCGGAAACACCCTCTTTTTTAAGTTCTATCATCATTGCATTTTCATAAACCTTTTCCAAAAAACCATAACCAAGTTTATTATAAACTCTATAAAAAATTTTAATAATCTTCTCAGTTAGTTCCGTATATTTAAAATCTTGACAATCTGCGTTCATCAGCGTCCAATTATCAAAAATTATTTGGTGGTGCATAATAAATTATTTGACTCCCTAAATTCTCGAACTTGAATGGCACATATAATAATTTTTTCAATTTCTCTTTCACTTTAGGTTGAAATTCGGGCTCCACAAAGAACAAGATGAATCCCCCGCCTCCGGCACCTAACAATTTCCCGCCCAATGCTCCTGCTTCTAAAGCCGTTTCATAGATTTTATCTATATGTGGAGTTGTAATCTTATTTGTTAAACTTCGTTTAATCATCCAGGTTTCGTGCATAAGTCTACCAAAATCGGTTATATCTGAGCCATTACCATTGAGAATATTTATGGCTTCACCTACCATTTCAAGCATCTTATTCAGCTCATTTTTCTTCTCTGGCGTTTTTTTAATCTGTTCACCGGCAATTTCAGACGCCGTCCTAGCAAAACCAGTAAAGAATAACATTAGGTGTTCCTGAAGAAGTTGGATTTTTTCTGCATTAAAAGTTATTGGTTTAACCTGTATGCTTTGCCCGCTGCCAAATTCAATTTTATTAAATCCTCCGAAAGCAGCAGTTATTTGATCTTGTGAGCCAACATTTTCTTTAATTATATTCTGTTCTATATGTATTGCATCTAAGGCTAACTGTCTCTTGGTCACCATTTTGCCTTTTAAGGCATATAGTGCATTAAGTAATCCCACAGTGAATGCTGAACTGGAACCAAGACCCGTCCTTGCGGGTAAATCAGCGTCGTGGTGTATTTCAAGTCCGCCCTCCCAATTCATAAACCTGAGTGTTTCTCGGACTGATGGATGTTGTATTTCAGAAACATCCATTACTGTTTCTGTCTTAGAATAAACTATACGATGTTTGTAATTGAAGAATGGGGGAAGATACCGAAGGGTAATGTAGCAATACTTATTTATCGAAATAGCGAGTACCGCTCCACCATGTTCTTTATACCACACAGGGTAATCTGTCCCTCCGCCAAAAAATGATATTCGAAATGGTGTTCTGCTAATGACCATATAAACCTCCTCCAGAGATGTGTTTTAGACAAACTTCCTGCGAATTTCATTTTTAAGCATTTGCTTAATATGTTCTACAACCTTAGGACCAAACTTTTCTTTTATCATTCTAATATATTTTGGATTCTTGTAATACTCTTTAAAGGCATTATCTCGAAAACGTAGAACTTCTGCTGCTGATAAATATTTGGTAGGTAGAGGTAACGTTTCTTCTGAATACTGCCCATATCCATGCCAAGTCTCCGGTAACTTAATACCTTTCTTTAAAGCATCTTCATATAATTGAGACCCCGGATAAGCCATAGTAGTATAAAAATTTACATACTCAAAATTAAATTCCTTTGCCATATTCAGTGTTTCCTGCATTGTTTCAAGATCATCATCAGGAAGACCAAAAATAAAATTTCCAATAATATAAATACCCGCAGCCTTTGTCATTTCAACAGCTTTTTTTATTTTATCTTGCCCAAATCTCCCCTTGTTAACACCGTCGCGAACTTTTTTACTTCCCGATTCAATACCATATGCAAGCCAATTAATTCCCGCTTGTTTCATTTTCACTAACAATTTCTCGTTTACAGTATCTATCCGAGCATACGCCCAAATATTTAAATTGTATCCACGTTGAATGATGAGGTCACAAATACGTATAACATGATCTTCTCTAAGAGTAAACAATTCATCTATAATCTTGAGATTTTTTATTTTATAATTCCTTACGAGAAAGCCTATCTCCTCAACTGCTTTTTTGGGGCTACGAAAACGAATGCCCGGCTGACCATTATACATTGTCCGAATATTACAATATGTACAATTAAAAGGACACCCCAAACTTGTATAGATAACTGCATAGGGTTTCCTTTGGTCAATATGGTCAAAACAGTGCCAATTGTGAGCCCTATACTTCTCCATCGGCAAAAGATCCCAGGCAACAAAAGGTAATTCATCAAGATTTTGGGCTAATTTTCCCCATCCATTTGATATTACTTCATTATCTTTTATATACCACAAACCTTTGATTTTATAATCTTCTAGTTCTTCACCTGCTTTCAATAAATCTAAAAGTTCAAGGATGGTATAAAACCCTTCTCCCTGGCAAACAAAATCCACACTTTCTTCCGTGAGAGTTCGTTCAGGAAGCGCTGATGGATGAAGTCCACTAAGAAGTGTTTTAATATCTGGTGCCTTTTTTTTCAACGCAGTTAAAAGTTCACTGGTGGCAGTCATTTTGGGCGTAGAAGATGCAGAAGGATTTGAACCCAGTACGATAATACCCACCAGAAGTGGATTATATTCGACAATTTTTTCTGCCGTATGTTCAGGGTCCCAATTTTCGGCCTCTGCGTCTATTATTTTTGCTGAATATCCATGCTCTCTAATAAATGCAGCAATCAACCCGCACCAAAGTGGAGGTTCTATTCCAGAAAGTGAAGAACCTAATTTGCCATATACTTGTTTTCGAGCACCAGGGTTAACTAATAACAAATCCAGTTCTTGTGTCATAAAAACTTCCTAAACATTAGAAAACTGGTTTCTTCTTATAACTTGATACCCTTTTATTAGCTCTGCAATACCTTGCCGAAGTGAATAATCAGGCTTAAAGCGTGTGGCTTCAATCTTTTCGTTGCTTACAATATAATCTCTTTTATCCGGATCTTTCCCTACTTCAGCTTCTACAAAACAAAAACCCGGAATCTGTTTTTTAATTTCTTCACAAAGTTTCCACTTACTTAGATTGGCATTGCTCAGTCCTACATTATAGGGTTCATCTTTCATTCTACCGAAGTTTTCAAGGCAGTGAATAAATGCTTTCGCCACATCACGTACATGTATATAATTCCTCTTAAAATGAGCCTCAAAAAGAACTAAAAAGCCGTCGGTAACTGCGCGATAAGTAAAATCGTTTACTAAGAGATCAAGTCGCATACGCGGGCTAATTCCAAATACTGTTGCAAGTCGCAGAGTGATGCAATTTCCAGCATTTAAAAGAATCTTTTCTATCTCTACTTTTAAACGACCATAAAGAGATATTGGATTAAGAGGTGTTTTCTCGGTACAATAAGTTCCTTCCTGGCCTATTCCGTACCCGCTATTTGTAGTAGGAAAAATGATTATCTGATCTTTACTTCGCAGTTCTAATATCATCTTGATTGCATCGAAGTTCGTGGTTTGAGCACTGATAGGGTTTTTTGAACAAAGAGGTGCACCGGTTAGACAAGCAAGGGGGAAAATCGCATCAACTTTTTCAAGGTATTTTGAAATCAGTCTCTTATCTCGGGCATCTCCTCTGATAATTCTTAACTTTTCATTATTGCAGCAATCTAATAGTGAAATCTGATTGTATATAAAATTGTCTATAACTATTACTTCGTGGTTTTTTTTAATCAACTCAGGAACTAATATAGACCCGATATATCCGGCTCCTCCTGTGACTAATATTTTCATTTTATCTTTCTCCTATTGATTAGAATAAAAATCAGCCACTTCAATTAACAAGGTTGATTTATTATTTGTTTCTTCTAACGCATGGCTGTAAGCAGGAATTATATCTTTACTGTTGACTAGTTTTATGACTTCTACATTTTTTAGCATATGTCTAAGTGCTTCCGTATAATCAGAACAGTGTTGTATGCCTGGAAAAAGTGGCTTAGTACTGCCAATTGCTGTTCTAATAATTACTTTGGGCTTAAATTGGCCATAAGACATTTCCTCTATCTTATCCAAATGATTTACCAATTGATTTGTGGCTATTATTAAAAAATCTATTCTTGGATAAATAGAAACGGGTATATATCCCTCCAATGATAGTCCTATCGACATTCCCATTTGCATATCCTCAATCAATGGAAGCTCTATCTTTCTTGAATTTGGCACCCCTTGCAGTGTTGAAAACATGATGCTACCCGGATATACTATGTTCTGCCCTAAAAATATAACCTTTTTATTCTGAGCGAGTAAATTCATGGCCTCAGTTAATTTATTTTTATAAGTCATTTAAAACACCACCCATACTCCACAGCCTTGATGTGGATATATTCTTTTATATTTATATTTTATAATCTTTGGCTTAGATTTACTCTTGCCCCATACTTCTTTAGTAGGTGTATTAACGCTCAAACCATTGTCCTCAACAATAAATACAATTGGCAAGTCATTCCTTCCAGCATATTTAGTGCATTCATAAAATATCCCCATTTCGGCGCTCATATCACCTACAAATGCCCATACTTTATTTTTTAATTCTTTTCTCTTTAAAGCCATAGCTACACCGGTAGCGATCGGTAAAATCCCACCCATTATAGCAGATGTAAAAAATTTATTTTCTTTATTATTTATATGTATGCTCCTGTTTTGTAATATCTCTTTTTTTAGCCATTCTTTATCTATGCCCTTGAGAAGAGCGTGATAATGGCTTCTGTGTGTCGAAAATACCCAGTCATCTTTTTTAATATCTTTAAAAATATTTATTAGAGGCTCCTCATTACCGCCGGCCAAGTGAACGGGTGATTTTATCTTTTTATCAAGGAATATATTTTTTATTTCCTCTTCAAATCTTATTAACTCTTCTTTTTTCATTTTTTTGCTTTTCCTCCTCTATTTGCTTAAACCAAATATAAGTCTTTTTTAATCCTTCTTTTAAATCTGTTTTTGCAGACCAGCCTAATTTGTTCATTTTACTTATATCCAATAATTTATATGGCATACCGTCTGGTTTGTTATCATCAAAAACTAATTCGCCATCAAATTCTGTAACATCTTTTATTATTAATGCCAATTCCTTAATAGAAATATCTTTACCGTAACCTATATTAATTATTTCCAATTGATCATAATTATTCATTAAAAATATGCAAGCATCTGCAAAATCATCAACATAGAGGAATTCTCTTCGGGGGGCACCACTCCCCCAGATTATTGCTTCCTTCTTTCTATTTATTTTTGATTGGTGAAAATTCCGAATTAATCCTGGAATTACATGGGAAGTTTTCAAATCAAAATTATCATATGGACCATAAATATTCGTCGGTACAACAGAGATAAAATTAGTATTATATTGTTTGTTATAAGCTTGGCACATTTTTATTCCTGCAATTTTTGCAATAGCATAAGCCTCATTGGTCGGTTCTAATAGACCGGTTAATAAAGCTTCTTCTTTCATCGGTTGTAGGCAAAATTTGGGATAAATACAAGAACTGCCTAAAAAAAGTAATTTCTTCACTTTTGCTTCACAAGCAAAATGAATTATATTCGTTTGTACTTGGAGGTTCAGATAAATAAGTTCGGCAGGATAATTTATATTTGCCAGAATACCTCCTTCCTTAACAGGAGATAGAAAAACATACTCGAGCTCTTCCTGCAAAAAAAACTTACGCACCTCACTCTGGTTGGTTAATGCGAGTTGAGGGGAGGATTTAGTAACGAGATTATTAAAGCCCGCTGTTTTCAGACATTTAACCAGAGCGATACCAATCATGCTCTCGTGTTCTGCAATAAATATCTTAGCTTCTTTATTCATCATATGATCTTTTTACCTTCCATCATCTCTTTTGCAATTTTTATTATTTTCTTTATTTTTATTACTTCTGTTTATTGTTTGAACCGCAGTATATAAATCCCTTAAAATATAATTTGGTTTTATGTCCATTTCTGAAATCTTTTTCAATTCATCATTTCCCTGTCCAGTAAGCACTAATATAGTTTTACAACCTGCTTTATAGCCTGCTTCTATATCACTCATTTTATCCCCTATCAAAAAAGAGTATTTTAAATCCAAGTTTAAATCTTTTTCTGCTTGTTTTAACATCCCAGGTTTGGGCTTTCTACATTCACAATCTATTTTATATTTTTCTATTGTTGCTTCGGAATAATGTGGACAATAATATATTGCATCAATATGAGCATTTTTTTCTTTTAGTTTTTTTTTCATTGCCATATTGTATGTCTCTATGTCCTTTTCTTGATAATATCCCCTTGCCACTCCTGATTGATTGGAAACTATAATAACCTTAAATCCATTTTTATTCAATAGCCTTATGGCTTCAGCAGATTTCGGAATTAATTTTAATTGATCTATTCTGTGAGCATAGTATGGAGGTTCTTTTGTAATAACTCCATCTCTATCAAGAAAAACTGCTTTATTCATTCTTCATTTTCTCTCTATATTTTTTGACATTATTATAATCTCTACCTTTTCTTTCCCCTGCCAGCTCCTTCTCTTTATGTTATTTATTTATTTATGTTATTTATTTCAAACCTCCATTGGATAACTTATTGGATTTTAACATATTTCAAGATTTTT
>JAGGYO010000187.1 GCA_021162505.1 bacterium | reverse complement strand
TTCTCAAGGTACTTTTTTAGTATTGCTTTGGTCGTATCTTCGTATATACGAAGATACGAAGATAGTTACTTATTTATTATTATATTCGATATATTATTGTATGTTTCTATATTCGCATATACCAATAATCTTCCTGATTTCTTTTTAAATTTTTACTTTTTTTGTTTTTTTTGTTATAATAAAATGTGAAACAGAGAAGATTTTTAAAAAATCAAACTATTTGGGCAAAACTCACAGATTATCTATTTGGGCTTATTGGCTATTATTTGCTTACGGCATTGCTTTTACTCATATTAACAATGATCTTTACCGCTTTTGGTCACCATATCTATGAAAAGAATATATTTGAGGAATTGGTTTATTTTATTTCTCCTCCCATAATCCTTCTTGTATTTTTTAAACGTCCATATGATAAAAAGTATTTTATACTGCCTGTTAAGGATATCATAAGCGCTACTTTCATGGGCTTTATTCTTGTTGTATTAGCGTATTTATTTATTTTATTTTTTCAAAAAATACATATGAAATTTGGGAAAATTGATTGGTTCATGGTAATTTATTATACATTAATGCTTTTTAATGCAGCACTTTTAGAAGAATTGTTGGTTCGCGGAATACTATTAGAAATATTTTTACAAAAAAATCTTAAATGGATAGGAATTCTTTTTTCTTCATTTATTTGGTCTATCTTCCATATTGGCAATAACGGATTTGATCTATTATCATTTTTGAATATTCTTCTCATAGGTATTCTTTTTTCATTTATTTACATAAGAAGAAAGAATTTGACATTTGTAGTATTTTTACACTTTGCTTGGAATTTAACACTTGGGATCATCCTTGGCAGCAATGTCAGCGGTTTAGAATTTCTTCCTAAAATTATCACTGTAACTATTCCCAATACCAATAATATCCTCATTACAGGTGGCAAATTCGGGATCGAAGCATCCATTGTCACAACTTTTATATTTCTAGTAATAGATCTATACTTGATCGTAAAAAGTAAAACCGAATCAAAGACTGGAAGCAGCGACAATATTTAATCTCATAATTCCTCCAAATCTTTTAATAGTCCCATAGTATTGGAACTATCGTACTATGTTTCATTATCACATCTTCCAATAATATTAGATTTACATTCATGTTAGTCCCATAGTATTGGAACTATCGTACTATGTTTCATACTATTCAAATAGTTTCAATATAATATCATACACAACTTTGAATTATAAAATAAAAATGTTATAATGAAATATGGAAAATAAAAAGAAAAATTTAGGCGATCTTTTTAATATGCACCAATACGAAAAGATTATCAAATCATGCAAAAAAAAGTTCAAGAATTTGCAAAATGATGAAAAAGAAATTTTAATATTATCCTATTCTTATCTAAATCTTATAGAAGATGCTTTGAAATTATTAGAAAATGAAGAGAATCCAATGTTCTTGATAATAAAAGCAAAATTAATCGCACAATTGGGAAATATTGAGAAGGGTTTAAATATATTGAATTCACTTGATTACAAAAAACTTAATAATAATGAAAAGATAAAATATAAAATTATCAAGACATATATTTTTTCCAATAGTTTAAGACAAAAAGAAGCACTCAACGAAAGTAGTGATGCTATTAAGCTGATAGGGAAGAAAAAAGGGCAGAAAAAGGATCTTTATAATATTTACAGACATCTTGGGATCATTTATATTAGATTGAGCGATTTTAATACATCGGGAAAATACTGCCAAAGCGTAATTGAATCCCCTGATGCGGATATTGTAGACAAAGGATATGCCTATCGCTATCTTGGTATCATTCATTCATTCAAATATAATTACTTTGATGCCATAATTTATTTCAATAAAGCCCTTTCCAACTTTCGGGAGATCAACCATCAACTAGGATTGATGAAAACATACACGAGTATAAGTTTATCATATATTAATATGGGTGAAATGGAAATTTCTCTTTTCTTTGCTAAACGAGGTATTGAACTCGCAGAAAAGACCGGGGATAAACTGAGCAGCACTAAGATATACAATAGACTTGGAAATTTATTTATATTGAAAAATGAGTATGGAAAAGCACATGAATACTTCAAAAGGGATTATGAATTCACAGCAACCCTCGAAAATAAGATATTAAAAGGATATTCAGCAAGAAATATTGGCAGATTATATAAATTAAAAGGAGACTTTAAAAATGCTGAAATATATTTAAATGAAAGTTTGGAGATTTTTAAAAATGCCACCGATGTTTTTAATAAACTTTTGACACAAATAGAACTTCTTGAAATCCGGGCAAAAAATAAAAGTTATGATCATATTGAAAATGAATTCAAAAAATTGATCCAACCAATGAAAGATAAAAAATTCACAGAAATGTTAGCTAATTTTTATCTTAAATTTGCAAAGATCTGTGAGGATAAAAAACACTATCCAAAAGCATTGGAACAGATTCAAAAAGCTCTTGAAATTCTTGAAGGGAAAGAGAATATTTTCAGATATGTAGAGGCACTATACACACAGGGAGCGATATACCATAAATTACGCGAAGAAAAGAGCGCTCTACGATCTTTGAAAAATTGTTATTATATTATGAAAAATCAAAATATCAAGTTCCTTTTTCAGGAAACCGTCGACCTCATTGGTTTAATGGATGAAAATTTTTTAATAAATACTTCCAAGGCAAACACGAGTTCTGTAAAAGAAAATAATTTTATAAAAGAATTGAATAAAGCTAGCATAATCGAAGAATTCAATGATTATTATATTATCGGTACAAGTAAAACTTTGAAAAATTGTGTTAAAAAAGCCGAAAAATTAGCAAAAACCGATATTACCATCTTAATTGACGGAGAAACAGGAATTGGTAAAGAGATCTTTGCAAAGTATATCTATTACAGTAGTTCAAGGACAAATAAACCGTTCATGGCAATAAATTGCGCCGCTATCCCCAATGAACTTTGGGAAGCTGAACTCTTTGGATATAAAAAAGGAGCTTTTACCGGTGCAATAAATAATCGATTAGGAAAAATCAAAGCAGCCAATGGCGGAGTAGTTTTTTTTGACGAGATAAATCGCATCTCCAAAAGGGGGCAAGCATCGTTATTAAGATTTTTAGAGGAGAATGAGATCTATCCTGTTGGTGCAGAATTCCCGGAGAAGATCGATGTAAGGACCATTTTCGCTACTAATGAAAATCTTTTAGACCTAATCAAGAATGATAAATTTTTACCTGATTTATATTATCGCATCTCATCATCCACTATTGTGATACCACCTTTGCGAGAAAGAAGAAAAGATATTATTGAGCTCATTAATTATTTTATAAAACTGTACAGCAATAAGTACAATAAAGGCATTAATTTCATTGAAAAAGATGCTATGGAACTCCTGATTAATTATAATTGGCCCGGAAATGTAAGAGAGCTGAAGAATGTTCTGGAACATATGATAATATTAAATGATAGAAATAAAATTGGAAAAGAAGATATTACATTCATAAAAGGTGAAGAAAAATTTACCACATTAGACGAGCATGAAAGAGATTATATTATAAAAGTCCTTGAATATACAAAAGGTAATAAGATAAAAGCATCAAAAATACTTGGCATACATAGAAATTCACTTAACAATAAGTTAAATAAATGATTGAGAGTAAAAATAATATACTCCAAATCACACGAGAAATATTTTGTTTTTTAGTAAAATTTTGTTATAATAATCCATATGGAGAAAAACACAATATCGCTTAACAATATTTTTAGTATCATTGGAAAAAATATCGTTATTTTGCTTGCATCGACTATCCTATTTCTCCTTATTGGAATTGTACTTGCAATTACTTCCAAACGAGTATATCGTCTACAAGGATCTGCTCTATTAAATCTCTCTTCATCAAACATGCAATCCGCGCAATCAATGTATATGTGGTATTATATGCCCAATATTATGAACAATCAAGTTTATCTTATTAAATCCTATGCTCTTATGGAAAGAGTTTATAATACTTTTCCTGAAGAAATTAAAAGAGAGATACTTTCATATTCTGAAGTAAAATTTACTAAAAAGCAAGATAAAATTGACTTTATTTCAAACTTTATTTTAGCTTCATTGACCATAAAACCCATGGAGGATTCAGATGTCATCATCTTTTCTTTGGACATCAATGATCCGGAATTGGGGAAAATAATACTTACAACTGTAATGGAAACCTATAAAAATTACGATCAGGAAATTCAAAAAGAAGAAACGGAAATGGTTAAGAAATTTTTAGAACAGGAAACAGAGGCATATAGAGAAAAATTAGACAATTCTGAAACTCTGCTGAAAGTTGCCAAAACGAAATTCAAATCACCTTATCTTGGAAATGAAGCAAAAACTATTCTTAATAAATACAGTGATTTTCAGCAGGACTATTATAAAAATAAAATAAATCTGGCGGAAAAAAAGGAACATTTTAAATTTTTACAGAACAAAATTATTCAATTTAAAGGACAGCTCAAGAACTCCCCCCCTATCTATAGTGATAAGATAAATTTTCTCATAAAAAAGATCTCTGATCTAGAAGCATTAAAGATATCCCTAAAAGCAGCAGGATATACGGAAAATAACGAAAAAATGAATGATATTAATAATAAATTGGGAATACTTTATAAAGATTTTAAAAAGGAAATGAAGAATTTTATTGATTCTAATTATTCCAACGGAAGTTTTGCTATTTATCAACAAGATATTCTAAATCTGTTGAACATTCAAAAAGAAATTGCAATTCTAAATGCAAAGAATGATTCTTTATCCGATATACTCGACAAATACGAGAATGAACTTACCAATCTTCCTGAAAAACAATTGGAATTAACAAAATTGATCAGAAATGTTTCTATAAATGAAAAGATCTACAATATGTTAAAAGAGCGATTGGAAGAATCAAAAATACAAAATGAAGGAGTATTAAGCAAAATAACTATTATTGATAAGCCGGTAATACCTTCCGGACCTATTAAACCCAAAAGAAGAATGATGGTCATTATTGGTATATTTTTCGGATTATTCCTTGGGTTATTTTTAATTATGCTAAAATATTATCTTTTTACTCCAATAAACGGGCTGTATCTCAAGGAAAAATTCAAAATACCATTCTATCTTGAAATCCCGAACTTCTCTAAAATTAAAGAGTTCAAAGAACTTAACGAGTCAAAAATAAAGATCAATCCCAATTCTGCTATAGGAGAATATCTTCATTTTATTAGATTAAATTGTGAGGCTTCTAAGATGATGGAGAATTCCCTTTGTCTTATTACATCTCCTAAACCCAATATGGGGAAAAGCACCGTCTCGTTCTTATTGGCATACGCCAATAGCTTGCAAAAAAAGGTTTTATTACTGGACCTTGACCTTAAAAAACCCGGAATTAAAACGATCCTACCCGAACTTAAAAATAAAGGGCTTTTTGAATATTATAAGGATGATAAGAAAAAATTGAAAGATTATATTCAGAAAACTCATATTGATAATTTAGATGTTCTCCTCACGGGGGTACAAGATGAGAATATTTACTCCCTGGATATACTCCTTTCTCAAAGATTGAAGGATGAATTAAATGAGTTAAAAAAAGAATATGGTATGATATTTATCGATTCAGCACCATTAAATGTTACAACCGATACATTGAGCATTGGGAAGTGGGTTGATCATATTGCAATTATATTCGATGCAAATAAATCAACGCTTAGCGCTTCCGAAGTGACTATTCAAAGATTTTTGAATCTAAATATAAAAATAGACGGTCTCATTATTAATTTCAAAGGAATAAAACAAAAAGATAATTATTACTATTATAATTATTATAGTGATGAAAAATAATTTAAAAAAAAATTTGTTATCTCTTTTCAGCTTCTCACTTATTGACAGGATTATTTCCGGATTTTTAAGTGTCGTAGTTTTTACCATACTAATTCGTAATTTACCAAAAGATGAAATAGGATTATTCGGACTGTTTTCAGGTATTTTCGTTTTTTTTAATTTCATTAATCTGTCACCTGTGACCATTATCATTAGAGATTTTAAAAAAATCAAGGATCTTGGAAGGGAAATGGGAAATTATATTCTCTTCAACCTGTATAAGACCTTTGTTTTTCTTATTATCGGTGTGGGATTGTCTTTAATCTATTATTATTCAGGTTATTCCGCAAAAATATTTCTCTTTCCTCTTTATATATTGCTTTTCTCTTTGATGAATTTTGCATCTACTGCCATTGAGGGACTTTTTGCATCCTTCAACCAGAAAATTATTTTCATTTCCAATTTTCTTGTATATTCTTTCCAAGTTGTATTTTATTTTATTTTAATGCCTCATTTCAAATTACTTTTATTTTATTTATTAGCACAATCACTGATATTTTTTCTATATACAATAGTTCTTTTCCACTTATTTTTTAAAAAGAATAAAATTAAATTGAGAATAGAACCACATTGGAAAAAATTCTTTCAAGAAAACATCATGGATTTTTCCTTATGGAATCATTTTAACGGTGCAGTAACATTTCTAATATACCGTATTGATACATTTGTTCTTTCCTTCTTTACTACCATTGAAGGTCTTGCATCCTATACCATTGCTTTGACATTTTCAAATTATTTTTTTATTATTCCTCAAATCGGTGAAAAATCCCTAAGGATTGGTTTCTCACGAGTGGAAACACTGCATGAAGAGAAGAAGTTGGGCTTCTGGGGGGCAATAACCCTTGATATTATAAGTATTTTACAATTGATCGTCTTTTTTTTCTGGGGTAAGCCATTGATAAGATTTATGTTCCCGACTGCTGATTTCAAAACCGTATATAATCTTTCTGCACTAATTATTTTAGGTATAACCATTCTAAATTTAGCAAGACCTATTAGCGCCCATCTATTTATAAAAACAAAGATGAGGGATCTCTTTTTAAAGGTCTTTTTACCATCTGGAATATTCGCAATTATAACTTATTTTATAATGGCAAAACTCTTCGGTATCATTGGTGTTGCATCGGGAAATATTATTTCGTACCTTTTCTTTGCATTATTGATCGTAATATACGAACATTTTTTTAATGAAAGAAATAAATAAAAACCTGTCTTTGCTTTATTATCATTTAAAAAGTTTCATGGGTGATAAAGGGGAATTGCATAGCTTGAACATTACTTATTGGGGACAGGAATTCAAATCAACCGCCAATATTATGAATGCATACCCGTTTATTTGCGGGATCATAGAACTTTTGAAAAATAGTGATAACAATGAATTAAAAGATACCCTGCACCAGCTTATTGATTTCATTCTTGCCTCTCAAGGTAAGTATGGCTTTTTTAGGCATTCATACGGTGATATTACCAATACTCCTGCTCCTCCGATCATCCAAATAGCAACGGACATTTCTCTTTTGAAATATTATGAATTAACAAATGACGCCAATGCAATTGAAGCAGTAATAAAAAATTTAAAATTCATTCGTAAAAAATATTTAAAGAGCAATATCCTGCAAAATCATGTAGTAAATCAAAACAGTTATCTTTTAAAATTCCTGTTAATTT
>JAGGYO010000342.1 GCA_021162505.1 bacterium | reverse complement strand
TTACTTTTCTTTTGATTGTTGGGGAAAGGGTTTCGGATATTCCTACTATCCTCCTGGCAAAATCCTCTAACTTTCCCAGGCTTCCCTGAGGTTTGGTAAGATCATCTAATTTTTCTTCTGCTTTTTCCATTAGTTTAAAATTGACAGGTTTAATTTTTTGAATAGTTTCTTCTATTTTTTTATTCATCTCTTTTCTCCGTATTAATCTTTAATCCGCTTTCCCACCAGTCTTCAAGATGAGAAGTATCATTAATAAGAGCAACAAATGCTTTATAGTCATAATAATTTATAATACTTAAAGCTGTAGAGTATTGTTCTATATTCCACATATTCTTCAATCCTATATTTAAGGCATTACTCAAAATAACTCGAATTGTGCCACCGTGGCAAACAAGTGCAATAGTTTTATCTTTATCTGTTTTTTCATACTTCTTTAATACATTATTTAATTCAGCTATAACGCGATCATTTAAATTAACTAAACTTTCTCCCTGGGGAATAGCAGCTTCTGGCTTAATATTTTCCATTAAATGATTAAATTCATCTCCATATCCGAATTTTTCTTTAATCTCCTCAAAAGTGTAACCTTCCCACGCTCCAAAATTTATCTCCCTAAATTTAGGATTCGAGATAATATCTATTCCTCGAGCTTTAAATATAATTTCAGCAGTATGACGAGCCCTCTTTAAATCACTGCAATACACTATATCTACTAACACATCCTTTAAACGGTATGCCAATCTCTTTGCTTGCCATATTCCTTTTTCAGTTAAATCTACATCCTGAAAACCAGAAAATTTCCTTTGGGCATTACCATCACTTTCTCCATGCCGAATTAAAAGTAACTTTGTTGTCATATAACTATAATACTCCTTTTTAGTAGTCATAAAAAAATCTAAAAATAAAAAATATCACCCTCTTTCTCCACGAAGAGGTGATATAATTGCGGGACTGAGGTGGATTTTCACCACTCTTCCCTTAGACTGCTTATCCTTAAATATTTAGTTTATTTTAAAAAATTATAGCTTAAAAAAAGAAAAAATACAATCTTCGAATTACCTTATAGTAAATTATCGATTTTTAAAAATTTAAGCCCACCAAAAGGCACTTAATAATCATCCGCTGTCACATTCTATTTCTTATTCTAAGAAACTAAATTGTTTTCCAATATTAGTCTTATTTTTCATCTGTACATCCCTATTATTACACCTAATATCCCGCAGGGGCTTCGGTATTTGTTAAGATTTATCTTAGTGTAATTTAATAGATGTCTGGGGAAAATCCATTTTTGTGGATTTTTTGCCTAATTTAAGGAATATTTTCACCCACCAATATTCTACGCTAAACTTGAAATTATTCTTTTGCCAAATCCATAAGATTAAAATCCAAATTATAATATTCAAGGCACCAAAAATTAAACACCCATTTATGGTTTGATTCCATATAGGTATTAGATAATCGAGTATTTTTCCAAAAATTTCAGAGAGAAGCGTTTCAAATAAATATACAGTTAAGCTTACCCTACTAAACCATTTTATAAAAGGTATATTGATGATTTTTTTATTTTTAAACTCAAAAGTTAACAAGAAAAGTGTGATAATTAAAATAAAAATGCCTAACTCCAGGTGTGTTTTGAAATACCAAAAATAATCTGCTTTGGAGATCGTTTTTGGAAAATTCATAGACCCGACTAATCCAAATATAAAAAAGAAAAGGCCAATTGGGATGATAACTTTCTTAATTAGGTTCTTCCTTTTTTTGTATATCATAATCCCTATAATAGAGGCAAATAAGCCATACGCCAAATAAGGAAATAACGGATAAGGATTTGCTATAGTGAAACTAAGCATGGTAGCCAATAAATAATTCTTTGCCTGTATTGATTGTTCTACTATGCCATAGAGGTAAATTCTGGTAAATGAAAAGAGCATTATTATAAAACCCAATATCCCTAACACCCAGTAATTTCTTTTTTCATTTTTAAACCCTTTATTTCTCAACAAAAAGAACAACAGTGATGTTACAATTATTAAATTTAGCCCTATTGTTGATATTGAAGAACCCTCAAAGAATTTAGTTATACGGGGGAAGGTTAGTTGCATATTCCTGATTGAACTTGCCACTACAGTCATATCCGGCTGATTGTTGATAAAATCGACATTCCATCTACCAAGAAAAATATTCAGTATATAATGAATTATCATATAAATAACTCCGGCAATGAATAAGAAATTAGCATGTTTTTGATTGCCCGACTTTTCGATTCGTCTGGAAAACATAATTGTATTAACAATTCCGGAGTAGAATATTAATAAACCTCCCCACAAAACCAGGAAGCTAATAATTACAACAATTATTGGCGGATTATTAAAGTCAATTTTATAGATGTTTGCATAATTATAAACAGAGGTGTGAAAAAATACGACCAGAATTAAAGCTATCCCTCTTAAAAAATCTAATGAATCTATTCTTTCATTCATTTTTCTCTCCTATGTTACATTTAATTCTAATAAGTTTATTTGATCTTTTATTTAATAAAGGTAGGCAAAATGTAACCTTAATTTCTGGTTCAACACAATGGTGCTTTGAAAATACTTTTTTTAATTTTTGTGTTAATTGTTCTTTGATTTTTTCCTTATTTGAACCTTTCCTTAATTGGATTCTTAATATAATCTCTGTGTAACTATCTTGTATTGCCTGATATTCCTCAATGTCTTCTGAAATAGAAATTATTGTCCTGCTGATGTAATCCTGAAATATAAATTGAGGTTCTTTTGTGTCTGTTCTTATTCCCCAAAACATATCATCTGCTCTCCCTTGTATCTGTTTAATCACTCTAAAATTTGAACCACAACCGCATTTTTCTTTGCTTATGGTAATTATATCATTTAGTTCGTATCTTATTATTGGTTGTGATTTTTTATGTAAGTCAGTAACCAAGAGTTTATGACATGGCTCACCATCTTTTGTTGGCAGTCCCTTTTCATCAAGGAGTTCAAAAAAGACCATATCCTCATTAATATGCAGATTACCATGTCTACAAGTTAAAGCATAATATCCTTCACTACCTTGATAGACTTCATGAACCTCACACCTGAAATTATTTTCTAAATATTCCTTAACCTCCGGGTAGAGAATTTCGGCATAAGAGTATAATAATTTTGGACTTATTTTTAGTCTTCCTTTTTGTAGTTCTGTTGCCAATATTTTCAACATGCTTGGCGGTGCAGACACAATGTTTGGGTTCAGTTTTTCGAGTTGTTCTATTGTTTTTTCTATGGGTTGTAGCTGGTTTATGTAAGTCAGTTTGTTTCCCGATTGACTATAATTAAATGCTGGTGTATTTACTCTTAAAATAAATGCACAATTTATCTTTTCTCCTTTTGGCAAAACTAATCTTGAAGCATACATTGCTTTGATGTAATTCTCTTCTTCTTTTGTGGTTATCACAATACCTTTGTTACCGCTCGTTCCGGAAGACATGCCTATGTTAATACCATTAAACCTCATGGAGAAATCTCTGGTTTTTTCAATATTCAGAGCAAAATTAATTAAATCATCCTTGTTTAGTCCCAAGGTGTTATATTCAGTTAAATTGTCCATCATTATCTTTTTATCGACTATTGGTAAAGATAAAAATTCGCTTACATTGTAATTATTGTAATGTTCTTTAAAGAATTTTGAATGTTCAAGAGCATACCTTGCAATTCCTTTTGTTTTCTTTTCTTGATATT
This sequence comes from bacterium, assembly GCA_021162505.1. Taxonomy (GTDB): domain Bacteria; phylum AUK180; class AUK180; order AUK180; family AUK180; genus AUK180. The sequence continues at coordinate 814 of JAGGYO010000342.1, read as the reverse complement.
TCTTTATGTCTTTTACAGACCAAAACCTAAAACGATATTTTGATAAGATATAAAAAATGAGTGGAAATCTTGTTTCAAATTCCATATTAGAGTAACGCCTCCTTCCCATTTTTAAATCACTTTTTAACTCTTCGAAATAAATTCAATTGCTTTAATAGATAATTGAATAGATAATTGGGACAGATACCTATTTATAATCAAAAAGGCTAAAACGTTTATAAATAAAAGAGTTTCTGTTATTTTAAGTATTTTGTGAAATTGTAAACTCCGAGATTTCTTTTTAGTGTATCTTATTTTTTAGTAATAGTGCCAGAAAATTCAAAGGCATTTTGTTTCATCTTAATCCACTTTCTTTCTACGATACCAATTAAATTTCCACAGGAACATCTAATTTCCGCTCCCTTATGTATACTGTAGTCTTCTTTTATCCGATGTTCCCAGCAATGCCAGATTCGCCCTTTACCAATTTTTTCATATTTAAAAATCTTGCGCTTGCACCGGGCACATTTAATAATAACCATTGCTTATAAACCCCTATTTCTTTTAACTCTACAGCTTATAAGTTTTTTGCCATTTTAATATCTAAAACCGGACTGTTCTCATAAGCATCAAGCCCTTTTACGTAGATGCTTAAGTTATCGATTCTGATTAATTCCACATTACTTATGGCAATTCGTGAAGTGGACTGCCCCCGCTAATATAGACACATGAAAGTGTACTTTTCCTTTGATTCTCTTAGAATCGCTCATTATTTTAACCATCATTATCAGGCTACCTCTTCCTGGTAATAATATTGACGTTCATATTCCATTGG
>JAGGYO010000017.1 GCA_021162505.1 bacterium | reverse complement strand
GATATATTTCGGTTTATAAGAAATCCATAGATAATTTCAAAGGTGTTCTGGATATATATAAGTTGTTCGATATAAGAAAAGAAGATCTAAAAGAATCTATATTGGAAAACCTGGAGGTCCCTCTTTATTTACCGGAAACCATTAAATTGAGCTTATTATTAAAAGAAATGGGTAAGGAAAAGCTTATTTTTATTGTTGATGAATATGGAGATATTCAGGGCATGCTCGACTCTGAAGAGATAATGAACAATTTTTTTACATTAAGCTCTGTTTTCATAAAAAAAATTGATGAGAATAGATTTGAAATAAACCCGCAAACCGCATTATATGAGATTGAAGTATACCTTGAAGATGATATATTTGAAGAAACCGGTGATAAGACCGTCATTGAATTTTTCCTTGAGCAATTGAATAGGATACCAAAAGAAAATGACCTTATCTCAGTTGGGAATGTGGAAATAATCGTAAATGAAATTGAAGAATTCCGTGTAAAATCATTTATTATAAAGGTGAAAAAAGATGATAGGGACTAACCTAACACTTTTTTTCATCCTTATTACTCTACAATCTTTTTTCTCCGGAATAGAGATCGGCCTTGTATCTCTTTTTAAGACACAGATACTATATAAAGCACTTGAGGGAGATAAAAGAGCAAAAACACTTTTCTATTTTTATAAGAAACCGCATTACTTTTTCTCTACAATTCTTGTTGGAACAAACCTTGTATCTGTGGCGCTCGCTACCTTGTTCGGATCATTTCTATTCCATTTGGGTGTTAAAAATTATGAAATATATTCTCCCTTAATACTCTTACCGTTCATTACAATATTTGGGGAATCATTACCAAAACTTATTTTTAGGAACTATGCGTCCACATTGACTTTTAAATTAAGCTATTTATTAAAATTTTTCTATTATTTACTCTTCCCAATTATTTTTATATTCAGCATGCTTTCCATATTGATTTCCAAACTTTTCAAGATAAGTGATTCCAAAAAGCTAATTGAGCAAAAGGAGTTGTATATTTTTAGTAATGAGATAATGAAGACCCATAAAGAAGAAAAACTCATATTAATAAAGGATGACCTTTTCCGTCTTATGCAAATGAATATCGGGGATACCTATAATGAAGCCGAAATTCCTTTTATACATACGAATATGTCTGTGCAGGAGGCGATATCACTCATTTTACGATCAAAGAACAAGGTTGGTTATATAAAGAAGGATGGGAAATTTTGGGGATTGAGGTTGAACCGTTTGCTTTTTGCAGATTCTATTGATGATGAACTTGAAGAGGTTTTCATTGCAGAAAGCAAGGATAAATTGGGGAAAGCCCTATCGGAGTTTTACAATAGTAATAAGAATATAATTTTAATAGAAAAAAATAATATTGTGATCAATGTTTTGGACAAGAACAGGTTGGCAAAAGTATTTTTTAAAAAAATGAAATAAAATGGGGTAAAAATAGTAGAATTTATATGAAAAAACTTATATTATTACTTATTTTTGTTGGGTTGATCTTTGGAGCTTTCGGTATTACTCTTAATGAATATATTGATACTGCATTACAAAACTCTAATAAATATAAAAGCGCCAGGTTACAGTTTGATATCAAGAAGATCGAATACAATATATCAAAAAGCCAATTCTTTCCTAAGATCTCACTTGCTTTAAGGATGCCTGATTATTCATGGAACAATAATTATATGAACTATCCCGGGCTGCCTCAGCGGATCTCTCTTATTTCGGAGAGAAAAAATTTAGGCGGTGTTATGTCATTAAGTCAGAACCTTCCTTTTTCAGCAAAATTGACCTTGACACATTCAACGAATAAATATTCCACGGATTATAATATCTATGAGAATGTTAATGAATATGATAATTTTACATCTTTAACATTTACTCTACCTATTCTTGAGTACGATCCCCAAAAGAGAGAGTATTCAAGGAAAAAAGCAGAACTGGAGATTGCAAAGAACAATTTTGAAAGGATAAAAAGACAGGTAAGAAAAGAGGCAATGTCCTATTATATTCAAGCACAGCTATATTTGAAGCAATTGGAAATTGCAAAACAGGATCTGGCGATCAGCGAGATGTTAAGGGATACGACCCAGGAAAAGTATAAAAGCGGTCTTTCTTCAGATCTTGATATAATGAGCGGTAAAATTCAAATCAATCAAAAGACGATTAATTTACAAAATATAGAGAACAAATATGCAGAGTTGATCGATACCATGAAGAACTATGCAAATTTAAATGAGGAACTCAAAATATCAAATGACAGGGTAAAATTATATGAAGAAGAACTTCCCGCGATGAATAAATTGTTGGGATATATTATGAACTCAGATCCTGATATTAGAAACTATTATATTCAAAGAGATGACCTTAATTACCAAATGAAATACGATAAGTTCAGAAAGTATTTTTCCGCTTCTGCAAATTTCGGCTATTCTCTTGACGGGCGTGGCGATTCGTTGTCGGAGAGTTTTGCAAATTATGAAAAATCCGGCTGGCACGGTTATTTCCTTGTAAATATTCCAATTTTTGATATGTCATACCAAAAGAACCAGTATGAGAAGAATCGGAAAAATTTAAAGAGCATTAAACTCAGCATTCTTGATCTTAAAAAAAATATTTCACAATCAATAAAGAATTTGTATCATGAAAATGAGAATTATTTAAAAACATTAAAATTATTAAAACTGCAAGTGGAACAAAGTGAAAAACTCTTGAATTTAAGTCAGTTAAGATATAAGAACGGTTTGGATAGCTTGGAGACAGTTGAAAAGAATCAATTGCAGTATTTGAATTCAAAATTTAATTATGAAAATACTATTTACCAATTGAACAATAATTATCTTGATATCTTATACTACAAGGAATAGGAGATTGATATGATCAAAGATCTGTTTATAAGTTTGAAAGCGGCATTCTATCCTAATGAAGCATTTCAGGAACTAAAAAGCGAATATGAAGGAAATGAAACATATAAGTTCAAGTGGTTAATTCCTTTTATTATAATAGCAATTCTTTTGGGTACGGTACAATTTCTTCTGATACCTCAAGAGAAAAAGTATATGCCCGCTTATATTAATAAAATTATTCAATCACAACCGAATATTACTCCGGAAAAAGCTGATAAGACAATGAAAATGACAATCAAAGGTTTGACTATACAACCATTTTTTGCCTGGTTAGGTGTTCTCATTGCATTTTTATTCACAACTCTTTTTCTTTATATTTATCTATATTTTTTCAACCTGAACCTTAGTTTTAAAAAGCTCTGGGCAATTGCAGTAATCTCGTATTTCCCGCAGATATACGGTACTGTATTGAGCTTTTTCTACCATTTTTTTACCAAATTCAAATTTATCCAGAGTTTACAGGATTTTAAAAGAATGTCTCTTGGTTTTCAATTGATATTAAAGCATAATTCTGGCTTTTTAGCTAATTTTCTTGCAGTTAATAATTTTCCAACCCTATGGGCACTATTTATTACCATTGTCGGTATCTCAATATTTTCCAATAAAAAGATTTCGAAGATAGCATTGATCATTATTATTCCATGGTCCATAATAAGTGTTTTATTTGCCATGCTCATGGGTCTTCAAGGATGAAAAAGAAAAAAACTCTGATAATCATTATTGTTCTCATTATTGTTTTTTTAATTATTGCAGGTATTGCAAATAAAGGAAAAGGTAAAATAGAAAAGGTGAAGGTTGTGAAAATTGAAAAGGCCATGATCACCGGTTATGTATATACCAACGGTACTTTGCGATATGAGAATGTTGAAGATATTATCAAGGGTCTCAACGGTTATTTGAATAAGGTATATATTAAAAGAGGTGAAAGCTTTAAAAAAGGAGCAGAACTTTTTGAAATAAAGAACTCGGAGTTCTTAAGTTCTTTATACTTTGATTTTATAGAAAAGCAATTGAATTATAATAGCTTGAAGAAAGAGTATGGGACAAATGAATTGCTATATAAAAAAGGTGGAATTTCAAAGAAGCAAAAAGATGATATCTACAGGACATTAAAAAGAGCGGAGATTACATACAAAAATCACAAATATTGGCAATACAAACGCTTGGGCTTCGTTTATGACAGCAAAAGCTCCATCTTTGGATTTTATGCCAACACAGATGGTGTGATCTTGAATTACTATTATGATGAAGGTGATGTTATAAGCGAGATGCAGGCCATTATTACCATTTCAAAAGGAAGCGGGCTAATAGCGGAATTCAATGTGAACATACTTGATTCACAGAAGATCAAGCGAGGAAATTCCGTTAATATTACTTCCGATGTATTACCCAGTTTAAAGATTTCCGGACATATTACCTCCATATCACTGAATCCTGAAAAATATGGTGAGACAAAGATCATTAAGGTTTATTCTCAGCTGAATATTAAAAATAAAGTACCTAATGATCTCCCCATTGACGGGCGTATAATTTATACTGAAAAAGAAAATATTATAAAAGTTCCGGTTGAGTCCTTGAGAGAAAATTATAATATGTTTCAAAAGAAGAAAAATAAAGAGACAAAAATGAATAAAAAAAATTATTTTCCGTATTTTGTTTATACCATAAAGAAAAAAGAAAATAATAACGGTATAATTGAGAAAAAACTCGTCAAAGTCGGCATTCAGAATGATTTTTTTGTAGAGGTAAGCACAGGTGTTTCTCAGGGAGATCTTGTAGTAAATTTTTCTGATAAACCATTATATATTGGGGAAGAGGTGAAATATGAACTTAATAAAGTTGAAGTCGATTTCTAAGATCTACAAAATGGGATCAATAGATGTTCCCGCTTTAAGAAAGATAGATCTTAATATAAAACGAGGCGATTATATAGCTGTAATGGGTCCTTCCGGATCCGGAAAATCAACTCTTATGAATATTATAGGCTGTTTGGATGTTCCTACTTCAGGGGAATACTTTTTGAATAACCGCGATGTATCCAAATTGAATGATAATGAATTGGCAAATATTCGGAATAAAGAAATAGGTTTCGTTTTTCAGACCTTTAACCTGCTTCCGCGATTAAATGCACAAAAAAATGTGGAGCTTCCATTGATCTACGGTGGAAAAACTAAAAAGGAAAGAAATGAAATCTCTATGGACCTTTTGAAAAAGGTAGGCATTGGCAATCGTGCAAGCCATTTACCGGGGGAATTATCAGGCGGTCAGAGGCAGAAAGTGGCAATTGCCAGGGCTTTGGCGAACAATCCTGATATTATTCTTGCAGATGAGCCCACAGGTAATCTTGATACAAAATCCGGTGCCGAGATCATGACTATTTTTGATAAACTTAATGATGAGGGTACTACTATCCTTTTGGTAACACATGAAAGTTTTATCGGAGAACATGCTAATAGTATAATACATATACTCGATGGTGAGATCGAAAAACATGTAAAAGTTTCCAAATGAGTTTTTTCCTTCAGGAAATAGAACAGACCTTCTTGACCTTAAAAGAAAATAAGACCAGGAGTTTCCTTACGATTATTGGTATAATTGTAGGTGTTGCTGCTATTATAGGGATTATTTCCATAGGGCAAGCGGGGAAAAACTCTATTAAAAAAGACCTTGAAAGTTTTGGTAAGAACATTGCCGCGATCTGGCCTGAATGGCGGGAAAACTCATATTATGTACCACTGAATAAATATGATCTTCAATTTATTCGCCACTTAAAATATATAAAAAAAGCATCGCCCGTTATTTATTTGAACGGGAATACACAATTTAAAGATTATAATTCCATTTATCCTTTGAATGGTGTTGACGAGAATTTTTTCGGTTTAAACAATAAAAAAGTAAAAACGGGCAGGTTGTTCTCAAAAAATGATAATATTTATAATAAAAGGGTTTGTGTGATAACGGAAGGACTTGAGAAAGAGCTGGCCAAGCGTTTTGCTATTTTTAATCCTGTGGGAAAGATCATTAAGATCAACGGTTTTCCGTTTTTTATTGTAGGTGTTCTGAAACCTGTAAAATTAAGTTCATTTTTAGCGTCTTTTCAAGAAAAAGAAAAGGAGATCTATATTCCTGAAAAGACCATGGCAACAACATTCGGTAAAAAGACCATTAGCTATATCCTTTTTTCAACAGTCGATAAGGCAAAACCGGAGGTTGTGAAAAGAAATCTCCTATCCCTTTTTAAGTTAAGGCATGGTTCCAAAACGCTTTATAAGACGCAATTTTTAGAAAATCAGATAGATGCTTTTTCAAATGTTATGAATAAAATTACTCTTATAATAACGCTCATTGGTGCTCTATCACTTTTTGTCGGCGGTGTGGGCATTATGAACATAATGTTTATCACGGTAACCGAAAGAACAAGAGAGATCGGTTTGAGAAAGGCAATAGGTGCTTCGGAAATGACCTTAATGAGACAATTTCTAATGGAGGCTATATTCTTGTCTATCATCGGTGCTTTTATAGGAACATTATTTGGTGTCGCTTTTACCATATTGATACAATTGCTTATAAAATGGAAAATATTCATATCCATCTTTTCGGTTATTCTGGCTTTCTTTTTTTCAACTATTATCGGTGTAGTATTTGGTATCATTCCTGCAAAAAAAGCTGCCTCTCTAAATCCTATTGATGCCTTGAGATACGAATAGGGTACACTAAGTCAACAGTACTAAGTTTAAGGATTATTAATTTCACACAAAACTTTTAAAAGAGGTTTTGTGTTATATCAAATTTAATGTAGTGATTGCTCTACTGCTTATCAGTATTATTAACAAATATGAGATTTTTCAAAATTTAAATATATTTAAAAATTAACATTTTCACGTAGTAAAATCTGTTAACATTTTCATATTGTAACAATAAAAACTCGTTTACCTCTTGAAAAAATTTATTTAAAAAAGTATAATGCAATAATGTTGACTAATAATAGGAGCGAATATGGAAGATCTCAAAAGAACTCCGCTTTTCGAAGTTCATAAGCAAATGGGTGGTAATATTGTTTCTTTTGCAGGTTGGGAAATGCCGGTCTGGTATACCTCTATTAATGAAGAACATAATGCTGTTAGAGAAAGAGCGGGCCTTTTCGATGTTTCACATATGGGTGAAGTCCTTGCCTTGGGTCCCGATGCTGTAAAATTTGCTGATCATCTAATTGCCAATTCCGTTTCGAAACTGGAATTAAATCAAATTTGTTATTCTCCCATGTGTAATAAAAATGGTGGTGTTGTTGATGATCTATTGGCTTATAAATTCAGTGATTCCAAGGTTATGCTCGTTGTAAATGCATCCAATACCGACAAGGATTTCAATTGGATCGTTTCGCAAAAAGGTAATTATGATGTGGAATTAACGAACATTTCTTCGAAAATATGTCAATTGGCGTTACAGGGTCCAAAAGCGGAGGAAATATTGCAAAAACTCACAAATTTTGACCTTAGTAAGATCAATTTTTTTCATTTTGAAGAACTTGAATTTAAAAATGAAATATCTGCCATTGTTTCACGGACCGGTTATACGGGAGAAGATGGTTTTGAAATCTATTTTTCTAGTCAAGTACCGGGGAAAATGTGGAATGGGATCATTGAAGCAGGAAAGGATGAGGGTGTTCAGCCCATTGGTCTTGGTGCAAGAGATACATTGAGATTTGAAGCCAAACTCATGCTTTACGGTAATGAACTTACGGATGATATTACACCATTGGATGCCGGGTTGAAATGGGCGATAGATCTTGATAAGGATTTTGTCGGAAGAGAACCTATATTAAAAGAAAAAGAAGAGGGTTTAAAAAGATATTTGGTGGGTTTTGAAATGAATAAAAAAGCAATTCCCCGTCACGGTTATAAGATCGTTGAGGGAGATAAAGAGATCGGCTGGGTTACCAGCGGTACCGTAGCACCTTATTTGAAAAAATTTTTAGGATTAGGATATGTTCCTTATGATAAAAGAAAAAGAGGGAATATCATTACAATAGATATAAGGGGAAGAAAGGTTGAAGCAACCATAGTTAAAACCCCCTTTTATAAGAAACAATATAAAAAATAGGAGGAATTAATGAAATTCACAAAAACTCATGAATGGATTGCAAAGGTGGGCGATGTTTACAGAGTTGGAATTTCTGATTATGCACAAAGTCATATGAATGACATTGTTTATGCCGAAAGTGAAGCAGATGGTAGTGAAGTAAAAAAAGGTGAAAGATTAGGAACCTTGGAGTCCGTCAAAGCCGCAGAAGATTTTTTTGCTCCTATTGATATTAAGGTGATCGCCTTCAATGATATATTAGCCGATGCTCCGGAAACTGTGAACAAGGCAGCTGAAACTGATGGTTGGATCGTTGAAGTCGAGGTGATGAATGAAGGACAATTAGATGAGTTAATGGACGAATCACAATACAAGGAGTTCCTGTCAACTCTGGAATAAACAATGAAATATACCCAACTTAGTCAAGAAGATATCAATGAAATGTTGCAGGTCGTAGGTATATCGGATATAAAAGAACTTTTTAAGGATATTCCCGAGAATGAGAAATATACATATAAATACCTGCAAGAAAAGGGTTTGACCGAGATTGAATTACGAGAACTTTTTTCAAATTATGCAAAATCAGATCACGATATTTTAGATTATAAAAGTTTTTTAGGCGGCGGTTTTTATCAGCATTTTATTCCTTCAATTGTTTATTCCATTTTGGCAAGAAGTGAATTTTATACCGCATATACACCATATCAACCGGAAGTATCTCAGGGCTCATTACAAATGATATTTGAGTTTCAAAGCATGATCTCTGAAATTACGGGATTACCTATTAGCAATGCTTCTATGTATGATGGTGCTACGGCATTCACAGAAGCGTTTTTAATGGCTTATCGTCTTTTTAGAGGGAAGAAAAAAAAGTTTTTATATGCCGAAAGCGTCAATCCGATTTACAAAAATGTTTTGAAAACATATATGCAATTCAATCCCAATTTCCAAATGGAAGAGATCCCTACAAGAAACGGCAAACTCGATATTGAATATTTGAGAAACCATATTGATGAAGACACTGCCGGTGTAGGCATATCATATCCCAATTTCTACGGACAAATAGAAGATCTTGGGGAGATCGTTAAGATCATTAAAGATAATAAGAGCATTGCAATTGCAACATATTATCCTATTGTTTCTTCAGTATTGAAGACACCAGGTGAAATTGGTTTTGATATTGTTGTAGGCAACGGTCAATCTCTTGGTAATCCCATTTATTTTTCAGGTCCCACATTTGGATTTTTCTCAACGAAAATGGACTTTATAAGACAGATGCCCGGAAGATTGATATCCGAGACCGTTGATGAGGATGGTAAAAGGGGATTTGTAATGACATTGCAAACAAGGGAACAGCATATTAGAAGGGAGAGAGCGACATCAAATATTTGTTCCAATCAAACATTGAATACACTTGCCGCTGCGGTTTATCTTAGTTTTATCGGAAAACACGGATTTAAAAAATTAGGCGAAAGGATACTTAAACTAACAGCCTATGCAATGCAAAAATTCAAAGAAGTGGGTATATGTATTAAATATGATCCCAAAAGGATTTTCAATGAATTTGTACTTGATATTGATAATAGTAGTGAGATTGTGAAAAAATGTCTTGATAAAAAGATTATTGCAGGCATATCTCTTGAAAAATTAACAGATGAAAATGGTTTGCTCATTGCCATTACTGAAATGAACTCCACAAGGGATATTGATGCACTTATCAAGGCGATCAAGGAGTAGAAAATGGAAAAATTAATATTTGAAATGTCGGCAAAAGGTTATGAGAATATTTTTTTACCTGAAGAAAATCTGAATATTGAATTTAATATTGATAAAAATTTATTGAAAGCAGAAACTTTGGATTTACCCGAGGTTGGGGAACTGGATATTATCAGGCATTATACAAGATTATCGCAACTTAATTATTCGATTGATACTAATTTCTATCCTCTGGGTTCTTGTACAATGAAATATAATCCTAAAATAAACGAAGAAATATCAGCGTATAGTGAATTCAAGGATTTGCATCCCTATATGCCTGAACATTCCGTTCAAGGTATTCTAAAAGTAATGTATGATTTGCAAAATTATTTAATTGATATTAGCGGTTTATCAGCAGTTACACTTTTACCCTCTGCCGGTGCTCATGGGGAATTGGCAGGTAATTTTATCATGGCAAAATATTTTAAGGTAAAAGGAGAGGAGCAAAGAAAGATCATGCTCATCCCCGATTCTGCACACGGGACTAATCCCGCATCTACTGTAATGGCTGGTTTTAAACCCGTTCAAATTACTTCTGATGAGAATGGTTATATCGATATTGAACAGCTTAAACCTTATCTGAATGATGAATTGGCAGGAATTATGATCACACAGCCAAATACCCTGGGCATTTTTGATCCTAATTTCCATATAATTGCAAAAATGATACATGAAGCAGGCGGCCTTGTTTATATGGATGGAGCCAATATGAATGCAATGTTAGGACATGTTAAACCGGGTGATATTGGTGCTGATGTTATGCACTTCAATCTCCATAAAACATTCTCCACTCCACACGGAATGGGCGGTCCCGGTTCAGGACCGGTTGCAGTAAGGGATTTCCTTGTAGAATTTTTACCTATTCCGATTGTAGAAAAAAGAGGTGAAAATTATAAATTAAATTATGATATTAAACATACAATTGGAAATATTAAGGAAGGTTACGGAAATATTGGAGTGATCATTCGGGCATTGGTTTATTTCTTGAGTTTAGGGCAAGTAGGATTGAAAGAAACAACTGATATTGCCGTATTAAATGCAGCTTATATGAAAGCAAAACTCACAAAAAAATATCATATAAAATATAAGACACTGACCAAACATGAATTTGTTCTGGATAATAAATATCAAGAAGAAAAGGGCATTAGAACACTTGACATTGCAAAGCGACTTTTGGATTACGGATATCATGCACCTACTATTTATTTCCCGTTGATCGTTCATGAAGCAATAATGATAGAACCAACCGAAAGTGAAAGTAAAAAGACCATAGATGAATTTATTGATATTATGTTGAAGATCGCAGATGAAGCGGAAACAGATCCTGAATTGGTGAAAACAGCACCGCATAATTTACATTTTAAACGCTTTGACGAGACGAGAGCAGCAAAGCAACCAATTCTTAGGTGGAAGAAGTAAAAAGCAATTGAAATATCAATGAATAATGAATAATGAATAATTTAAAATGGTTGAGAGTTGAAAAACAGTATGCAGTATTCAGTACTAAGTATTTAGTTTCTCCACATTGAAAAACAGTATGCAGTATTCAGTACTAAGTATTTAGTTTCTCCACTTAGTACCATTCTTTTGAACCTTTGACCTTTTGACTGATTTTTGAGATCCTTACGGGAATAAGTTCTCTCTGAATGACTATATCACCTTTGGCTTTCGATTTTTGACTGTATTTTAAACATTCGGTACCGGAACATAAGTCGGTTAAACCTTTTTCCTATAATTCTACTTGTCTACGATTATAATAAATCCAATCAATGTTAATTTTTTAAAAATTTATGCAGGGAAGTAAAAAGTGAAAAAGTGAACCCCCGTCCCCAAAAAAATAACTGGAAAAATTATAAAAAAAATGTTATAATAACAAATAAGATATATTAGGAGGAAGTATGAATGTGAAACGATTACTTATCTTTTTTATAATACTTTCCTTTTTTTTCGGATGTAATATAAACCTATTCTCACCCTTTCATAATGCAGATAATGATACATCCTTGATATCATTATTAGCAGATGGAAATGCTGCCCTCGAAAATAATAACTATGAAGATGCAATGAAATATTTTCAAAAAGCAATGGAGAATTATCCCGCATCAGGTAAAGCGCGTTTAGGTTATGGCGCAGCGTATGTGGGATTTAAAAATGTTGATTTTCTAAATCTATTCAATATTCTTTCGGATGATACAGCTGCCGATACGGACCCAATGTTTTCAAAAGCGGATAGTTCATTTTATCAAGATATTACCAAAACAGTTCAAAGTACATTATTCCCAATTTTTTTAGGACAATGTGATCTGCCCAAAAGTGACGGTGAAACCAATATAAATCTTGCTTTCACAAGTATATTATTGGGAACGCTTGTTGTATTCGATGTAGACCAAAATGGAAGTTTTACTGATAACTGTGATGTCCTATATTTTGGAAGAGATATGAATGTCCATGGTTTTGATCAATTTCCCTTTCTTTCAGGCACGGATAAAGGCCTTATTGTGAATAATATCAATGGAGATCTGGATAAGGTCGTTTATTATATAAATATTTCCACTACTGCAATAAACAATGCAGTGAGTGCTCTTGATCTGGATAAAGATGATCCGGAGTTGCTAAATGATCTTAATGATACTGCTGAGACCATTGCCCATCAAATTCAGTTCTATCGATATAAAGACGGTGTTGATAATGATGATGATTGGATTGACATAAATCAAAATACTCAACAGGATACAATGGTTTGGAGTGATGATAATCATAACGGAACAATAGATGATACTACAGGAACACCCTGGACCTATGATAGAGTAAATTTGCTGGTTTTACCACTTGATGCAACCTGGTTCTCAACCAACGGGGGTGAATGGCAAGATGGTGATTTCGGTGTTGACGAAGAACTGATAGACGGTATAGATAATGATTCTGACGGCACGGTGGATGAGGATTCAGGGGGGCATATATGAAAAAGCTCCTTTTAATACTTTTACTTCTTTTTTCGCTATTGGTATATAGCGAGAATTATATAGAGAATTTCGATTCATTTTCACTGGCAACGGGGAATTCATCCATTGTATTTTCTCCTTCAATAGAAAGTTATAATATGAATCCTGCCAATTCTACCTATTTCGAAAGCGGTGCATTTAAACTTTTTATTCCTGTAGCATATTATAATGAGGAAGGTTGGGATATTGCGAAATATTATATGGACAATAAATCACGGTTTTCAGGTGACTTTGACCCCTTAAAGGATCTTGATTGGGGTGAAGTGGAATATCTTCTTTCAAAGGATCCCTTTGTTTCATTGCAATTGCCGTTGAATTTCTATATACTTACAAAACCGGATAAATGGGGCATACAAACACTATTCGGATTATCTACCTATGCCAAACTTGAAACTTCCATAGTAAAAGGCATAGTTCCTCCCATTTCATCGACCATTAGCGCAAATTTAATAGGGGATATAGTAATTCCATTCTCCATTAGTAAAAAACTGAAACTTTTCAAGAAAACTGTAAGCTTGGGTACAACATTTAGATATGTGCATAGGGAAAAGGTTAATGTAGATGATAAGTTAACTCCATCTTTTATGTCTTATGAACCTCTATTGTACAATGGTGATTCATTTGGTGTGGATATTGGTGCCATAGTTGAGTTCAATGACCATATGACCGGAGGTTTTTCCGTGACGGATATCGGTTACTCGAAATTCTCATGGACGGTTACAGAATTAGATGATAATAATACTGAACCCTTACCAATAGATATTCCAAATACCTTTATAAAACCGAGATTGAACTTGGGATTTACATTTTTCCCTGAGATCAAGGGATTGACAAGAGCAATTGATAATAATTTCATTTCGATTTCTTTGAATGATATTTGGGGACCAAGTGATCATTTTATGAACCATTTGAAGTTAGGTTTAGGTACAAGAGTTATAAAAATATTCAATCTTTTTTTGGGTGTGAACGGCGGTTATCCTACTGCCGGTTTTGATATTGATCTTTGGGTATTCCATATGACATACTCTTATTTTGTCAAAGAACTTGGAAAATTTCCCGGCCAGATCGCTGATAGAAGACATATGTTCTCTCTTTCCTTTTCGGGAATGAAAAGAATTATCCCTAGAGAAAATCGGTTTAGACCAATTATTAAGAAAGCAATAAAGAAAAAAGATAAGTCCAAAGAAAAAGTTGTAAAAAAAGAGATCAAACCTGTTGAGAATAAGGAAGAACTCAAAAAGAAGGTTGCAGCAGAGCAAGATCTTGCTGAGCAAAAGAGATTGGAAGAAGAGAAGAAACAAAAAGAGATCGAAAAGATGAAAAAAGCTGCAGATACAGAACTGAAAAATATAGAAAAATCCAAGACAAAAACAGGTACTGAAACAAAAACTGAAGTAATAAAGAAAGCAGAAGTGGTTGAAGAGATCTTGGGAGAAAAAAGTGTACCCAAAGAAGAAGTGTTAGAGGAAAAGACCGTTCCACAGGAAGAAATAATTCAGGAAAAGGAAGTGATCCCTTCATCCTTAAAGAAATACGATGCTCGTTTAACCGGGAAAACCATTAAAATGGTAATGAACATAAAATTCCCATCGGGAAAAACACTTCTGTCACAAGGTGCGAGGTCTGAATTAGAGACCGTTTATTTGGGAATCAAGGATATGAAAGGGAGGATATTAGTGAATGGATATTCCGACTCTTCCGGCTCCGATGCATTGAACTTGAGATTATCACAACTGAGAGCGGAACAAGTGAGATTATATTTTATTAAGCAAGGTATTGACCCATTAAAAATAAAAGCAACCGGATATGGTGAAAGTAATCCTATTGCCACCAATGAGACCCGTGATGGTCGCGCAAAAAATAGAAGAATCGAGATAATAATAGAACGGTAGTAGTATGAAATTGGAATATGGTGTTGTAACAGATATTGGAAAAAAACGCGAAATTAACGAAGATTCTCTTTTAGTGCTCTCAAAAGATAGGGCTTTTGTTGTTGCTGACGGTATGGGAGGCCATTATGGAGGGGAAATTGCGAGCAATCTTGCAGTTGACACATTGAAAAAAGAGTTTGAAAAACATTTGAAAGAACTTGATCTTAACGATATGAAGATAACGGTGGGAAAACTGGATCAAATGATCAATGCCGCCAATAAAGCAATAATAAATCATGCAAAAAAATCTTCCTTCAATAATGATATGGGGACCACTGTGGTTGGTGCTGTATTTTTTGAAAATACTGCTATGACCTTTCATGTAGGAGACAGCAGAGCATATCTATTTCGAGAAAATGAATTATTTCAGGTATCTGTCGATCATAGTTGGATAAATGAACAATTGAGATTCAATAAACTTTCTACAAAGGAAGCCCGAGCGCATAAATGGAAGAATGTTATCATGCGAGCTCTAGGCACAAAGAAGGTGGTCTTACCCGAATATAATTATTTGAATATATCAAATGGTGATATTTTTGTTTTTTGCTCTGACGGACTGAGTGATATGGTAAACGATAAAATGATCAAAAGAATTATTGAAAAGAACCAGGATGAACCTCAAGAAGCAACAAATAAACTTCTTGAAGAAGCGTTAAGAAAGGGCGGGTTGGATAATATAACAATAATTTTGGTGAAAGTATTATGATAAAGCGCTGGAATGATTTTATTTTTATTGGTGATTATATATTATTAAAAAAGATCGCAAGTGGTGGAATGGCAACGGTTCATCTTGCAAGAAAAAAAGGGGCTCATGGCTTTGAAAAACTTTATGCCGTAAAACAGATACATGACCATTTAAGAGAGAATGAGAATTTTTTCAAAATGTTTTTGCAAGAAGCCAGATTATCGGCGAAATTAGATCATCCCAATATTATAAAGATCTTTGATCTTGTCGGCGAGGATAATTCTTTTTTGATGGTAATGGAACATATCAAGGGAAAGAACTTAAGAAGTGTTCTGAGAAAGATTGCAAAAGCCAGGCTGAGCATGTATCCAATTGCTTTGAAAATAATATCCGAAGTATTAAAGGGCCTATCGTTCGCTCACAATTTAGCAGATATTAACGGTAAAAAACTCAATATTATTCATCGAGATATTTCTCCACAAAATGTTATGCTCTCATACGAGGGAGAAGTAAAGATCATGGATTTCGGTATTGCTAAAGCCGCTGACAGTTTTGAAGAGACCAGAACAGGTGTATTAAAAGGCAAGGTGAGTTATATGTCACCCGAACAGGCGATGGGAAGGAAGATAGACATTAGATCGGATCTATATTCGGTAGGTATAATGTTATATGAGTTCCTGACCTTGAAAAAATGTTTTTCAAGTAAGGAGGGAAATTTATTAAACAAAGTACAAAGTGGTGATTATATTCCCATAGATAAGGTATTACCTGATCTGGACCCTGAACTTGTAAGAATAATAAAAAAAGCTCTGGCTTTTTCAAAAGAAGACAGGTATCAGACTGCAATGGAGTTTCAAAAAGATATTGATGATCATATCTATAAAAAGCGATTTTCTCAAAATAAGATGAACCTTTCTCTTTTTATGCATAATATTTTCAATGAGGAAATAAAGACGGAATATGGAGAGCTTTCAAAATTAAATAAGGAGGCAGCTAAGATCCCATATTTCGGAGATACAAAGAACAAAAAAAAGAAAAAACCAAAAACATATATTGAAGAAGCTACGGCAACGAAGGTAAAGGGAAAGAAAATAAATCTACTAAAATTGTTTTTGAATATAATTCTAATATTATTCGGGATATTATTCATTTTTGATCTTCTTTTTTACAGTTATTACAAGGACTTTGTGGAGAGTTTTCCATTTAGTGAAAAGACAAAAAGTCATCTTGTTTACAGACCCGGATTTATTCCGAAGATCGATCTAATACCCTATGAGATCTATAAAAATGTTGAGGTCAAGCTCCCGCATAAAAAAATAAAATTCATATTCCAGCCCAAACCTATGGACCTAATAGTGAAGGATTCGGATTCTGAGACAATATATAAGACCATAAAAGAAACCACAGGTATATATTCAATAAATATTCTATCAAGAAAGAAATATAACTTGACCTTTGATAAGAACGGCTATAAATCGAATTTTGAGGTAATTGATCTGGTTTCAACAAATACATTGCCTATGACAATAAATTTAGAGGAGAAACAATCTAAACTGAATTTATCATTTGTTCCCGAAGATAGTATGCTTTATATTGATAATGATTTTAAAAGCAATACTTCGCCTTACACTTTTTTGTATAATCCTATTTCCAATACTGCTGTCCACATTATTGAATTGAAGCATGACGGTTATGTCCAATATAAAAAGACCATTGTCTTTTCAGGTGATTCTAAAACCATTCCAATTAAACTCGCAGTAAAAAATGTAGTGGTCACTTTCAAATTGATCCCATGGGGTAAAATTTATGAGCATGGTAAATTAATCGGCCTGGTGGACAAAGGGGGCAGCGTAAAGAAGACGGTTCAAGCAGGTAAACATACATTTAAATTCCTTTATCCTGATAATGATGCCACAAGAACTCATACCTACAATATACAGGGATCAAGATCCATAACTATCAATTTTGAAAGGATCTTCGGTAGAGTTGTCGTAACTTCATATCCTACGGGAGCAAATGTTTCTATTGATGAAACATTAAGCGGTAATACTCCTCTTTCTATTCCCTTAAAAAAAGGATATCACCACATTGTAGTATATAAAGAAAATTATGTTAATTATGATGTGCATCTTACAGTTGAATCGGGGAGGGAATATCCAATAGATTGTGTATTAAGACCTTCAGATGAAAATTAAACTCAACCCTTTTTCCACCTTAAGAATATTATTTGACATATTGATATCTATATTGAGTTATTATCTTTCATATTTTGTCAGACATGGCTCTATTTTAACAGTACACTCAGAGTATTTTACAGAATATCTGGACTTATTTCTATATGTTTTTGTGATTCAGATCGTTTCCTATTCCTTAACGGGAATGTATAGGCACAGAAGACCTTTCTTTTCTTTGGATGAATTGAAATATACCTTTAACGGAGTATTTTTAGCATTTATTCTAACGACCTTTCTTATATTTGCAAGTAAGGGTTATCTTTACTCTCGCGCGGTTGTAATATTATGGTTCGTTTTTATCTTTATCCTTATTTCTTTTAATCATTTTTTCATTTCCCGTCTGGAATCCAATTATTATATTAAGGGTAAATACTTAAAAAATGTAGCTATTGTCGGCACAAATAAAGCAGCGCATGAAATTAGAAGGAAATTAGAAAAATACCCCACGCATGGAATGAGATTCATTGGTTTCATATATACGGGAAAAAGAACAAGGAAATCCTCCAAGAGCATTTTGGGAAATTTAAAGGAAATGACCACTATTATTAGAAAGAATAATATATCCGAAATAATAATTGCCGATCAGAAACTGGATGAAATGGTTAAATTCGGCATTGTGAAGAGCGGTTTTAAAAATAATATCAAAGTCCTCATCGTTTCAAATATTTTTGAATTGATGATGGGAAATCTTTCCATAACAGAAATCTATGGTATTCCTACGATCACATTGGCTAAATCTCCTATCCATGGTGTCAATATATTTATTAAGAGATTAATGGATATAACATTGTCATTTTTGATCCTTCTTCTGGGTTTTCCCATATTTCTTCTCATTGCACTTGCCATTCTTATAGACAGTAAGGGTTCCGTATTCTTCAAACAAATTAGGGTTACAAAGCATGGGAAGATATTTAGATGTATGAAATTTCGTTCTATGGTGGCTAATGCGGAGGATTTGAAAGAAAATTTAAGTCACTTGGATGAAAAACCTGACGATCCCATTTTTAAGATCAAGAACGATCCTAGGATAACCAAAGTGGGGAAGATATTAAGAAAGTATTCATTGGATGAACTTCCGCAATTCATCAATGTTCTAAGAGGCGATATGTCCTTGGTGGGTCCTCGCCCTCCCATACCCAAAGAAGTGGAGGAGTACACCCAGAAACAATTAGAACGCTTAAAGGTAAAACAGGGTATCTCCGGTTTGTGGCAGGTATCCGGCCGCTCCGAACTTTCATTTCAGGAGATGGTGAATCTAGATATCTTCTATATAGAACACTGGACATTGTGGTTGGATATAAAAATAATTTTAAAAACAATTCCCGCTATACTAACAACAAAGGGAGCATATTAGGAGTATGATATGAAAATAAGTGTTATTGGCACCGGCTATGTTGGTTTGGTGACAGCTACATGTTTTGCTGATCTTGGCAATAGCGTCATTGGTGTAGATATCGATGATAAAAAGATCAATAAATTGAAAAACGGTGTATCCCCGATATATGAGCAGGGATTGACGGAATTACTTGCAAAAAATCTAAGGGATGGCAATTTGGAGTTTACCACCGATATAAAATATGCTGTGGAAAATAGCAATATTGTATATATTGCTGTTGGAACCCCTCAGGGTGAAACCGGCGAGGCTGATCTGAGCTATCTGGAAGCAGCCATTGCTGATATTTCCAAATATCTGGATCATGAGGTCATAATCGTTAATAAAAGTACTGTTCCTGTGGGGACCGGTAACTATGTAAAGAAAATACTTGTCGAAAAGAGTATTGATCCAAAAATGTTCAGTGTCGTCTCAAATCCCGAGTTCCTGAAAGAGGGTAGTGCCATTAATGATTTTATGTATCCTGATCGTGTAGTTGTGGGTTCGGATAAAAAAGAAGCTTTGGAAATCATAGCGGATCTTTATAGACCTATTACCACAAATATAATCAAGACCGATATTTTATCTGCTGAAATGATAAAATATGCATCAAATGCGTTCTTAGCCACTAAAATATCCTTTATAAACGAGATCTCAAATATTTGTGATAGGGTTGGTGCTAATGTGAAAGAAGTTGCAAAAGGCATGGGCCTTGATAAGCGAATAGGAAGCAAATTTCTTAATGCAGGTATTGGGTATGGTGGTTCATGTTTCCCCAAAGATACTCTTGCTTTAATAGACATAGCAAAAAAGGCGGGGTATGATTTCCAAATATTGAACAAAGTGGTTGAGGTAAATAAAAAACAAAGAAATATCTTCTTGGAAAAGGTTATAGGGCATTGCAAAACATTGGAAGGCAAAAAATTCGCCGTATGGGGATTGGCTTTCAAGGATAATACAGATGATATGAGAGAATCACCTTCTCTTGATGTAATTCCATATTTATTAAGCAAGGGTGCGGAAGTGATCGCTTATGATCCGATTGCTGTGGATAATGCTAAGAAATTATTACCCTCCAATGTGAAATACGGATCCAACCGATACGATGTATTGAATAATTGTGATGCGCTATTAATATTAACGGATTGGAAAGAATTTATTGAGGCGGATTTCAATGTAATTGGCAAAGAATTAAAAGGAAAAGTCATCATAGATGGTCGTAATATATATTCAAAGGAGAAAGTAGAGGGATTTGGTATAAAATATATCGGAATGGGAATATGAAAACCATTGTTGTAACCGGTGCAGCGGGTTTCATAGCTTCACATTTAACTGAAAGATTATTAGATGAAGGGAATAGTATTATAGGGATCGATAATTTAATAACGGGAAATATAAAGAATATTAAACACCTATTTGCTAATAAAAATTTTAAATTTATTCAACATGATATTTCAAAGCCCATTTATTTTAATGAGACAATTGAACAGATCTACCATTTAGCTTCCCCTGCATCTCCCATAGATTATCTGGAATATCCCATTCAAACCTTGAAAGTTGGAGCAATGGGAACGCATATCGCTCTCGGTATTGCAAAAAAACACAAAGCAGCATTTCTCATATCTTCCACTTCAGAAGTATATGGTGATCCATTGGTACATCCGCAAAAAGAAGATTACTGGGGCAATGTTAATCCCATTGGTCCTCGAGGTGTATATGATGAGGCAAAGCGTTATGCAGAAGCAATTACGGAGGCATATAGAAAATATCATAAACTTGAAACACATATTGCCCGTATCTTCAATACATATGGACCAAGGATGAGACCCTATGACGGACGAGTGGTCCCCGCTTTTATTATGCAATCCCTGACCAATAAATCGCTCAGTGTCTTTGGTAATGGTTCTCAGACAAGATCATTTTGTTATGTTTCCGATCTTGTAGAAGGACTATTCCGTTTAATGAATTCAAATGATAGCGGTCCGATAAATTTAGGCAATCCTCATGAAATGACAATACTTGAATTTGCCCAATTGATTATAAAATTAACAGAGAGTAAAAGTGATATCAGCTATCAAAAATTGCCCGAAGATGATCCCAAGGTAAGACAGCCCGATATCACAAAGGCAAAAAATATTTTAAAGTGGGAACCCCATATTTTCGTAGAAGAGGGTTTAAAACTTACCATTGAATTTTTTAGGAGAAATTACCTATAATCTTTTTTGAATTGAATTTTGTAATATCACTCATAGTGGCATTTTTTTTAATAAAATATGCACATATATTTCCCGCTAAGGAAAAACCCCAAATATTAGGACTGCTTTTGCTTTTCCCTATAATATTTTCACAGATATATGAGCTTAATTTTCCGCTTCTCATTATATCTATTGCATTTATTCTTTTGGGTTTTATAGATGATCTATTGAAACTTAGACCATTGGTCAAACTGATTGGTGAGATCTTTCTCACTGTACTTTTCGCTATTTTATTCAAATTTTACCTTATTATTCCCCTGTTCCTTTTATTATTTGTAGTAAACGGATATAATTTGACTGATGGTATAAACGGTTTATTATCGATCTTTTCTTTCATTTCATTCTTAGGCATCTTTATTATTTTTCATGATCTGAATATTATATTTTTCCTGTCTACATTGTTAATAATCATCTATTTGAATTTCCCAAAAGGCAAATATTATATGGGTGATTCGGGTTCACTTTTCCTTGGGTTTTATACCTTTTATTTAATTTCAAATAACAATAGTGGGACGCTACCCATTGTCTTCTATTTGATCATCTTTTCGTATTATCCTTTAATTGATACATCTTATGCGTTTTTAAGAAGGATGTTGAAGAAAAAGAATCCATTCAAAGGAGATAGAGACCATATTCATCATAGATTACAGAGGAGATTCGGGAATATCAATACTAACCTATTAATAGAAGCATTTTTAATAGCAAATATTGTGATATTTGTCACTCTTTTTCAAAAATATAATTTGACAAATCTTGAAATAAGTATTATAATGATAATATTGGAGTTTTTAGGATTAATATATGCTGGACAAAATACAAGAGTACAAAATAATCGGTAAGATCGCCTCCGGCGGAATGGCAGAAGTTTATCAGGCCGAAAAAAAAGGTGCCAGAGGATTCAGAAAGGTTTTTGCTATAAAATTAATGAAGAAAGAAATAGCAAATAACGAAAAAAAGAAAAGAATGTTCATTCAGGAAGCAGAACTTACTGCGAGGTTGATCCATCCTAATATTGTTCAAATATTCGAATTAGGTGAAGAAAAGGACTTATTGTATATCGTCATGGAATATGTCCATGGGAAGAACTTGAAAGAAATTAGCAAAATGTTGAAAGAAGGTGATATTACATGGAAAATGGCTGCATATATAATGTTAAAAAGCACTCAATCTCTTTATTATGCACATAATATGAAGGATGATTATGGTAGAAGTATGAGTATTGTACACAGAGATATTTCCCCTCAGAACATTATGGTCACTTTTTCAGGCGAGGTAAAACTTGCAGATTTCGGTATCGCAAAACTTGCTCAAACAAATGTAAAAGAGAAAAAGAATAGTTTGGCAGGAAAATATCCATATATGTCTCCGGAACAAACCAAGGGTTCGGACATAGATTATCGCTCAGATATATTTTCATTGGGTATTGTTTTTTATCAATTGCTCACGGGAAAATTACCTTTTATCGGTAAAGACCCATTGGAAATAATAAAGAGCATCAGAAAAAATAATCCTGCAACACCAAAACAACTAAATCCTTCTATTCCCACACCAATTTCAAATATTGTAATGAAATGTCTTGAGAAGGAGCCTGATTTCCGCTATCAATCCGCCCTTGATATTTCAAAAGATATAGAGAATATCGTTCCGAATTTTATATCAATTGCAGAAAAGCTAGGGAATTTGCTGCTTGAAAAATATACCCAGAATATTAGCAGCAATCTTTTGGATTCAAGTATTGATAATTCCATTAAGAATAATGAGACCCATGTGACCAAGACCATTACATCCTTTATGGAACTACTGCGTGAAGACCCCAACAATGTTGAATATTTAGAAAAAGTCGGCAATATTTATGCAATACACAATAACTATGACAAGGCAATGGAATACTTTACTCGGGGTTTGGCAATTGATGATTCCAATTTTCTTCTCCGATTTCGTTTTGCTCAGATCTATCTAAGGAAAAAAGACAAGCTCAATTTTCAGCATCAATTCAATATATTAAAAAAGATCGCACCTGATGACGAGCATTTGGAGCTCTTATATTTGCAGAACCTGATAATTTTCGGCAAATGGAAAAAAGCGGGGGAGAAGATAAAAAAGATAAAGGATAAATTCAATGACAGTATCGACTTTCTTATATTGGAGGCTGATTATTTTACCCATTCAAAGAAATTTTCAAATGTTATTAATAACTACTTGAAAATCGCCGAACTTGAACCTCAGTTCTACTTCTTTAAGGAAGAGGTAAAGAGTTTGGTGGAGGATCTGTTCTTCTCAGTAGTAGGAAAGAAAAAAAAGATAACAAAAGGTATAAAGAACTCAAAGGAAGTTTTAGAAAAGAAAGCAAATAATATTCCAAAGATAGGCAAGAATATGAAGGCCTTGGTAATAGATGACGATAAGAACATAAGAATACTTTTAAAGATACTTTTAGAAGATATGGGATTTTCCGTTAATATTGCAAAAAATGGTATGAATGTAGAGAAACTATTTGAGATGCACGATTATAAATTATTTGTTCTGGATGTTCTTCTTCCCGGAATGAATGGCTTTAAACTTGTTGAAAAATTAAGAGATGGAAATTATCTATCCGATTCTCTCCCTATTATTATGATCTCAGGTGTGTATAAATCATTGCAATTTAAGACCATGTCAAAAAATAAGGGAATCGCTGCTTATTTGGAGAAACCTTTTACCACTAAAGTATTTGCAAAATGGGTAAAAAAGGTTATGAATGAAAAATCCGGAAAACGAGTTTAAGAGATATCTAAGTTCCGAAAGAAATTATTCTAATAATACCGTTAAAGCGTATATTAAAGATCTTATGCTTTTAAAATCTTTCATTAGTGAAAAATATGAACTCAGTGATCTATTAAAGGTGGATCAGTACCATTTGAGATCATATATTGCTTATCTTTATGGAAAACAGATGACCAAGACAACCATATTAAGAAAACTATCAACCTTCAGGAGTTTTTACAAGCATCTTATTATTCAGGGAATAATTGATTATAATCCGGTAAATGCCATTATTTCACCGAAAAGACCAAAGCATTTGCCGCAGTTTTTCAATGTTGAAGAGATCACAAATATTATAGAGGGTATTGAAGTAAAAGATATTAAAAGCGCACGAAATAAAGCAATATTTGAACTATTTTATGGTACGGGAATGAGGATCTCGGAATTGACGAATTTAAGACATAAGAATGTGGATTTTTTATCTGATCTTGTTCGTGTTTTCGGTAAAGGTTCAAAGGAAAGGATCATTCCCTTGGGATCTTATGCAAAGGAAGCACTACGGGTATATTACGAATATAAAAAGGAGAAGAACTTACCTTGTAGAGAAAATGATTTTATTTTTTATAATTTGAAAGGTGCAAAGATAAGCGTTAGAGGAATTCGCCTCATTGTGGATGAATATTTAAAAAAATTAGCGTTAAAAGAGGGAAGATCTCCTCATTCTTTAAGACATTCATTTGCCACTCATCTATTGAATGGCGGTGCTGATCTCAAGATAGTGCAAGAACTATTGGGGCATGTCTCATTATCCACAACCCAAATATATACACATCTCTCAACTGCTCGTCTGAAAGAGGTATATAAAAAAAGTCATCCGTTGGAAAAGGATAAAAAGTGAAAAAAGTTTTTATAATAGCTCCCTCATACTACACATCAATGAATTCAGTTAAAGAAGAGTTAGAATTTTTAAGAAAGTACTTTGAGGTTCATTATAGAAAAGACATTTTTTCTAAATGGTATGGATTCGCAGGAAATGATAAAAGAAGGATAGATGAACTCAATGAGGCGATTTTATCTAATGCCGAGATTATTTGGGCATTACGAGGCGGATATGGAGCCAGTAGGATATTAAACCGGATCAATTTCAATACTAAAAAGAAAAAGATCTTCATTGGTTTTAGCGACTTTACACTTATCGGTCATAGCGCAGCTCAATTCGGGCATAAATTCATATACGGTCCCATGATTAAGACCCTCTTTTATCAAAGATCAGGGACAAAGACCGTACTCGATATATTGAATGAACCGCATAAAAGGATTTATAATGTCAAAGGATTTAAAAAGAATATTACGGGCGTGGCAAAGGTGTTTTGTTTGAAATTATTGATCAATTTATTGGGTACACCCTATGAACCCGAATTTAATAAGAATGATATACTTTTTTTGGAAGATGTTGATGAGAAAGCATATGCTGTTGATCGAGACATTATGCAATTGAAAAACGGCGGCTTTTTAAATAATATTAAGGGTATATTTATTAATCTCACGAATATCAAAGAAAAGAATAAACTTCCCCTAATAGAAAGCATAGAAGATGTTTTAGGGAAAAGAGTATCGTTTTCTGTCAAATTCGGACATAGCAAAAAATTTATTCCTATTATTTATAATGAAAAAGTGGAGATCAAAGATGAAAAGATTGTTTTTTTTGATAATAGTATTATTTAAAATATTTACATATAGCGAAATATTTATTCCCATGGACAATAAGCAGAATGATCATTTAAAAGCATACGGTTTGATATATAATTTTTTAAAAGTGGAAAAACAAAAAATAAAATGGGTTTTGAATTACAGAGGCGGTAGTTTTATTCTACCAAATTCCGGTTTTGTCACTGCCTATTGTGAAAAAAGAAATATCACTTATTCCAATATTTCCAATGCTGAGGTTACCTATATTGAAAATACTGTAAAAGACAATAATATGGAAATAGTGTTTCTTGAGAAATCTCCGAAAATTGCGGTTTTTACACCTCTTGCTATTGCAAGGGAAAACAATTTTGAAACAGATCCCTGGGATGATGCTGTGGTGCTTGTCCTGAATTATGCAGAGATCCCCTATGATAAGATTTATATTGATGATATTCTGGGTGGAAAACTTTCTCAATATGACTGGCTTCACCTCCATCACGAGGATTTTACCGGTCAATTTGGTAAATTTTATTCAACATATAGGACGGCAGCTTGGTATATTGAACATAAGAAATTTTTAGAGAATAAAGCAAAGGAACATGGTTTTTCAAGTCCTGCGGTATTATTAAAAAAAGTTGCATTTGATATAGCCGATTATACAAGCAAGGGGGGATTTCTTTTTGCAATGTGTTCTGCTACGGATTCATTGGATATTGCGCTATCTGCTGTTAAGACCGACATTGTACCTGTGGAATTTGATGGTACTTCATGTGATCCCAATTATGAAAAGAAATTAAATTTTAATATTACCTTTGCTTTTAAAGATTTTCATATTATTACCGATCCTAATATATATGAATTTTCAGATATAGATGTTTCTAATTATGGTGTTCCCGCCATTTCCGGAAGAGAGGATTTTTTCCTTTTCGATTTTTCCGCAAAACAAGATCCTATACCAACAATGTTGTGTCAAGATCATCAAAAGTTGGTACACGGATTTATGGGGCAGACATCAACATTTAAAATAGATAAGATCAAAGATAATGTAGTTATAATGGGATATTTAAAGGATATGAAAAGAGCAAAGTATATTTACGGACCCTATGGAAAAGGATTTTT
>JAGGYO010000254.1 GCA_021162505.1 bacterium | reverse complement strand
CTTTTTGTAATTTAATTCAAAAGTTTTATTGTAATTTTACTAATTATTCACTTTCGTATTTGGCTAAATGTGCAAGTGATATATGAAAAACAGCTCAATACAGAAGCAAATGAGATTCCTACGCCCCGCACCAATAATGGTGCTGTGGTTTATCCAGCACTTTGAAAAGGTGCTGGGCTCTGAATGACGTAATACGAACGAAGAGTGAAAAGTTAAAAATGAAGAGTAAAAGAAAATACTGGATTATCGGGTCAAGCCCGATAATGACGGGGCATGAAAGAAGTTTTGAGTGATGAGTTATGAGTTGTGAGTTGTAAGTTGAAGAAAACCGAGGGATGAGTGAATGTGAGTATGAGTAGATGGGTTTATGAGTAGATGGGTGAATGGGAGTATGAGTAGATAAGTGAATGGGAGAATGAGTAGATGAGGGAATGGGTAGATGAGTAGATAAGTGAATGGGAAAATGAGTATAAGAGTTGGTAGGGGGAATAAAGACATAAGAAAACACAAAATTACTTTAAACCTTTGAACATTTCACCCCGCACCAGTTTCACGATGCTGGGTAAACCTTGAACTTTTTAACCTTCTTTGATACTATTCGGAGCCAGGCACCTCAGTCAGACAACTTTCGTAAAAAAATTTGCATTAAAAATAAAAATATGTTATAATTCGGCAACCTAAAGAAGGGTCTGGGAAAGAACCCCACCTTGCGGTCCATTCGTGGTGTAAGGTAGAAGGATTTATGCTATTGTATTTATGTGCAAAGAATTTATTAAATGGAGGTGCTCTTGAAGAGAGATGAACTAGACAGAAAGTATCTTAGAAATGAAAGGATACGCGCAGCGCAGGTCAGATTAATTGACGAGAATGGAGAAATGTTAGGTATTGTTAGTCGTGAAGAGGCATTAAGACGCTCTCGCGATGCAGAATTAGATCTTATTATGGTCAGTGACGGAAAAGATTACCCTGTATGTAAAATTTTGGATTGGGGTAAATTTAAGTATGATCTTAAAAAGAAAGAACAAAAAGCAAAGAAAAATCAAGTCAAAACGGTTGTAAAGGAAATCAAATTCAGTCCTAAAATGGAAGATCATGATTATTCTTATAGAAAAGATAGAATCATAGAGTTCTTGAAAAAAGGATATTACATTAAAGCAACTGTTTTTTATAAAGGTAGGACTATCCTACATAAGGAAAAAGGTTTTGAGATATTGCAGCGTTTGACCAAAGAATTGGAAGAGTATGCTACGATTCAAAAAGTGCCTGAAATGAAGGGAAGGACCTTGACAATGATGTTCTTACCTAAAAAAGGAGGAAAGCATGAAGAAAAAGCTTAAAACACACAAAGGTGCAAAGAAAAGATTTAAAGTAACCGGTACCGGTAAAATAAAAATCTTTCATGAGAACAAGGGCCATATATTGACCAAGAAGACCTCAAAGAGGAAAAGAAGATTAAGAACCCCCACTGTTATATCAAAGGAACTGGTTAGAACAATAAAAACACTTTTGGGTCGTAGATAGTAGGAGAATAAAATGACAAGAGCAAGATATTCAGTACCAAGACATGAGAGAAAAAAGAAAATAATGAAGAAAGCCTCTGGTTACAGGGGTTTAAGATCAAGGGTTTATAAGAGAGCAAAAGAGCAGGTATACCATTCTCTTAGCTATTCTTATATTCATAGAAAACAGAAGAAAAGAGATTTTAGAAGATTGTGGATAAAGAGGATTAACAATGCTTTGGAACAATTTGAGATCTCATACAGCAGATTCATTTATGGATTGAAATTAGCCAATTTGGATATTAATAGAAAGATCTTATCAAATATGGCAATAGAAGATCCCAATGAGTTTGAAAAAGTTGTTAATAGAGTTAAGGAGGTACTTTCTTCTATAACAAAATAAATTAAATGGCAAAAAAAAGAATTTCGCCCCCACTATTGATCGTAATTATCTTTTTAATTACTATCTTGGGCGGGTCAATACTTTTAATGTTACCTTTTTCGCATCATGGTAAATTATCCGTAACTGATGCTATGTTCACGGAAACTTCCGCAGTATGCGTTACCGGTTTGATCGTAAAAGATACAGGTAGGGATTTTACCCTTTGGGGGCAATTAATAATCTTATTATCCATACAATTGGGCGGCTTGGGTATAATGACAATTTCTACTTTTTTCTATCATCTCATAAAAAAGGATATGTCCTTAAGCAATCAGCAGGTGATCAGAGCATTGGTGGCAAAGGATGATTTTTTTGATATAGCCAATCTTGTTATTAAGATCATTGTTTATACATTTATTATAGAAACCATAGGCGCATTGCTATTTGCAATAAAGTTTATTCCCCTATATGGTTGGAAACACGGCACATATTTCTCAGTATTCCACTCTGTTTCTTCCTTTTGTAATGCAGGATTTTCAACCTTTTCTACGAGTTTAGCACATTTTTATAATTCACCTTTGGTTATATTGACTTCAGCTTTTTTGCTTATTTTCGGGGGTTTGGGATTCTTGGTGCTCTATGAGCTCTTTGAATTGAATATTTTTAAGAAGGGGATAAAGATAAAGCTCAAGAAGTTATCCGTTCAGGCCAAGATAATGATTTCTATTTCTCTATTATTACTTATTGTAGGTGCAATATTATTCTATTTATTTGAGATGAAGAATACTTTGGGTCAATACCCTGTGGGGGATAGGATACTAATATCGTTTTATCAATCCGCTACACCAAGGACAGCGGGCTTTAATATTGTGAATATGGGACATGTTAATCCTATTACACTTGTATTGAATGATATTTTAATGTTCATTGGCGCCGGACCCGGCTCAACTGCGGGTGGTATAAAAGTTACAACCATTGTTCTGCTTATTATGGTCCTTTTTTCCTTTCTTCGTGAAAAGGATAAGGTGGTCATGTATAAAAAGACCATTCCACCTATTATTATTTTCAGAGCAGTGTCCATTTTCCTTTTTGCAATATTCTGGATAATAATCTCTTATTTTATCCTATTGGGGACTAATTTCCATGTTCCAATTAGTGAAAATCAAGATGTTTCACAACGCTTATTATTTGAGTTGATCTCAGCTTTCGGTACTGTTGGTTTGTCAACAGGTATAACACCATATCTAAATCTCATAGGGAAACTTTTGATCATGGTTACAATGTTCGTCGGTCGTTTGGGACCTACGCTGATCGCACTCACTATTAGAAAAGACATGTTCTATTCACAGGTCAGTTATCCTGAAGAGAGGATCATGGTTGGTTAAGGAGGAGTTTATGCAAAGAAAATTTGTTATTATTGGATTGGGTGAATTCGGTATATCGGTCTTAAAGACCTTATCCGATTATCATATGGAGGTCCTTGCCATAGATAATAATCCTGATAAGATACAAATGGTACAGACCATTGCTACTAATGCCGTTGTAGCCGATGCCACGGATGAGAACGCTTTGAAAGCCTTAGGTGTTGGTAAATATGACATTGCCGTCGTCGCTATTGGAACTAATCTTGAGACCTCCGTTCTTATTTCTATGTTATTAAAAGAATTAGGCGTTGAAATGGTCGTAGCAAAAGCGGTGACAGTACTTCAGCAAAGAGTATTACAAAAAATTGAAGTGGATAAAGTGGTTTTGCCGGAGGTAGAGGGCGGTAAAAGACTGGCAAATTCATTATTAGGACCTAATATTTTGGATTCCGTGGAATTTTCAGATAAGGTAAAATATATTGAATTTAAAACTCCTCCGAATTTTGTCGGTAAGACCATAGGTGATCTAAAGATAAGAAATAATTATAATTTGAATATTATTGGAATTAAACACAGCGAAACCGATATTGAGTTCTTACTTCAAGCAGAAACGGAAATAAAACCGAATGATATTTTAATGGTCATTGGTAAGATGGAAGATGTAATGAAATTTCAAGAAAAAGAAAAAATCTCTTGAAAAATAATGAAAAAATAATATAATAAAGATATGAGGGTCATTAAATATATTCTCTTATCGCTGATTTTATTTCAAGCTATGAAATGTAATGTCCCGATTGATCTTCGTACACCCAAAAGTGCGATGAATACACTAATTAGAATTGCCAAGGTTAACAATATTGATGAATTCAAGATGATAGAGTACAAAAAATTTATTGATCTTTCGGATGAAAAAATAAAAGACCTTTTTCAAAATATGAATGTTAACTATTTAACGGTAATGTCTAAAAATTATTCGTCTGACGATAATATGGAGAATATCAATACATTTAAGATAAAACTTGTTAATAAAAAGAATGGAAAGACCTTTTTTTATGAAATTTCCTTTACCGATAAAAATGATCTTTGGTACTTATATAAAATAAATAAAAAGGAGTAGATATGAAAGTAAAAGCACTGGTTTTGGCATTAATAATGATGATTTCAATGTTCATCGGTTGTAATAAAAGTACAGGTAATCAAACACTATTAAGAATGCTTGATGCAAATCAAAAAAATCAATATGGAGAGATCATCAATGGTTTGGAAAAGATCTCAAATGATCCGTTTCCTGCAGCCATAGAAAAGATTATTCCGCTTTTGGGCTCGGAGAATATAAGGATCCGAAATGCAGCGATAAATACTCTGAAAGTATATGATGCCGAGATCATTCCCGATCTTGTAGAGAATATTTCATCGTGTAATGATAATATAAGAAATGGCTGCCTGGAACTTTTGGAGTTCATTGGTAAACCTGCTTTACCTACAATGAAAACATTATTGAACAAGAATGACAATGTTATTAAAATGGCGGCAATTCAAATATTAGGGGATATAGGGGATAGCGGGATCATCATAGATCTTTCAAATCTTCTTGATGACAAAAGCCCGTCTATTGTTATAGCAGCTACGGTGGCATTAGGGAAACTAAAAGCCAAACCTGCCATAGGTAAGATCACACAGTTATTAAAATCAAATGATGCTAATATTAAGACCGCAGCAGTTCAAGCATTGAGAAATATCGGTGATCCATCCGTAGTTAATCTGATCATCGCCAATATCAAAACAACAGATGATACGGAATATCTACTTAATGCATTAAAGACAGTGGAGATCCTTGGGAAAGGGCATTATAAATTAAGTTGGGCAACCGGTATTCTTAGAGAGATATATAATTTTGATGGGACAGATTCACGGGTCATGGCCGATGCTGCTTATATGATGTATAAAGCAGGTAGAATTGATGGAATAATGAATATGGAGCAAAATATTAAAAGAGGTATTTACTATAATTATCCAATGATAATGGGATATTTTATTGATATTTTTAATAAACTTGGTAAACAAACCCATATTGTTAATACCTTTAAAGTTGTTTTAAAACATTATCAAAATGATTTTGTATCTGCAAAGATCTATGTTACCATGTATAATTACGGGTATAAAAGTTATAGAAAAAAAATCATAAAGATCTCAAATAGCGATGATGCTTCAGCAGTAACAGTTATCCTGAATGCATGTATTAAGAACAACTTTACTGAAATTTGCAGCGTTCTTCCTGAGCTTGTAAAAAAACCGAACTATGAGATAATCCAAAAAACTATTGAGACCGGTGGACATTTTCAATGTGATTCCCTGTTCCCTTATTTTGAGTCGGTTTTTGGAAAATCAGATTATAGTTATGAAATAAAAGATATTGTTCTTGCAAATATTGAAAAATATAAAAAGGATAGTGCTAAAAAAATATTGAAAATAGCTGCACAAGATAGTGATGTTTATGTTCAATATTCAGCAAAAAAGATGCTCGAAAACATGCAGTAGAAGATGATATTTAAAAAGAACAAAGGGGAAGCATTTTCCCAAGAAGAAATAGATGAACTCATAAAGCAGTTCAAATATAAAGAGGCATATAAACTACTTCTGGATAGTAAAGACACATTAAAGACAAATGACCCTATATTTTACTTTTATTTTATCGGTTTAAAATATTTAGTGGAGAAGAAATTCTGGAATGAAAAAGATGAACTACCCGCTGCGGAATATTTAAAAAAATATCAGTTTTCAGGACAGAATGAGCTCACTTTGGGTATTTATATCTATCTAAATAATAAAGATGAAAAATATATTATGGATATTTTGGACAACTTTGAAATATTCGGTTTATATGACGATATATTAAAGCTTCTTGATGAAAAATTTAAAACATCCCAAGCCCCTGAAATTTTGAATAAATACGGTTTTACATATTGGCAAAAGAAAGAATATAAGTTTGCATTGCAATCCTTTAAAAAATCACTTGTTATGAATGATGATCCCATAGTATTTAATTCTATGGCTCTATTATATAACGATCTTGGGGATCAAACACTGGCTGAGAAATATTTTAAAGAAGGATTAAAACTTTTCCCCGATAATTTTACATTACTTTCCAACTATGCGGTATTATTGTTCAATTTGGGTCTTTTCGATAAATCCAATAAAGTAGTGAAGAAGATCAAGGAGAAAGGTCTCGGCATGTCATTTTTACATTCGGGTCTGGGTAAAATCCTGACACCCGAATATGAGATCGATCTTGAGAATGAATTGAAAAGAGAGCCTAAGAACAATTCATTGGTACTGGAGATAGGGAAGTATTTACTTCGTCGCGGAGAACTAGAAAAACTTGTAACTTTTCTAAATGACGAGATGAAAAAAGGGAATGAATCTCCCAAGATCTATTCTCTTTTGGCGTATGCACACTACTATAAGTACGATTTTAAAAGTGCTGACATTGCAGTAAGCAAAGGTTTAACAAAATTTAAGGATAATATTACATTATTAATAACTTTGGTTTCTTTGAATATTCATCGAGGTAATCTAAGGACTATTCCCGACACTCTTAAGAAGATAAAAGAGGTAGATCCCATGTATATTGAAGCACTTTTCAATGTAGCAATGTTATTAGAGGGCAGCGATATGTTTAGAAAGGCGAAGATGTTCTATGAATGGTATTTGGAGGTTTCAGACAGTGAGTCAACAAAACAGGTGGCTCAATGGCATTTGGATGTTATATATTCTAAATTACAAATTACAAAGAAGGAGGATAAAGATGAAAAATATTTCTGATTTTAAAAAATTTGCGAGTTTAAGCACTTGGAAAGATGAAGAACTGACTGCTTTTTTAAAGTACTTTGAAGAAAAAAAATTCAAGACCAATGAGATAGTCGTGGCAGAATCCACAGAAGGGCAAGAAGTATATCTTTTGGTAGAAGGAAAGGTCAGGGTGGAAAGAGAGGTCATGGGTGAGGAACAAACCTTGAAGATACTTGAAAAGGGCGAATTCTTCGGCGAGATGTCTCTTTTTGACAATTATCCGAGATCTGCCACAGTGAGATGTTTTGAGGATGCCCGTCTTCTGTTAATGAATAAGAATAATTGGGAAAAATTAAGGAAAGATAATCCAAAAGTTGCAATGAACTTCTTACAATTAATAATACAAACACTATCAATGAGGTTAAGGCAAACGAATAAGAACCTGGAGATACTTTCACTCTGGTTGGTTTGATCTTATTTCGTAAATGGTCAAAAAAGTATTTTCGGCTGTTTTAATAGAAAAAAAGAGAGTTGCAGAAGATACTTATCTATTGAAATTCAATTCAAGTATCAGTATTTCACCAAAACCCGGACAATTTTTTCTTGTTTCACGAGAGGTAAATAGGACCTTTTTAAAACGCCCCATTTCTATACACTACTATTATGCCGATCACCGTCATTTTAAACTATTGATAAGACCAAAGGGTAAGGGGACAAAGGATATAATTAATGTAAAGTTCGGTGAAAAACTTGAGTTTGTCGGACCCCTTGGCAATGGTTTCCCACTAGTAAAAAATAAGAAGGTGGCTCTCATTGCAGGCGGGATCGGTTATGCACCTTTTGCATTTTTGCTAAGAGAACTGAAAAATCATGGCAATGATATTGATGTTTATTATGGTGAAAAAGATAAAAAATATTTGGTGGAATATTGGCGTATAAATGGTGTGAAATATAATATTTTTACTGATAACGGAAGTTTCGGTAAAAAAGGAAATCCCATTGAGTACTTTTTACAAGGCAATTACCATAGGATATATCTTTGTGGACCCGAGATAATGTATAAGTCATATAAAGAAAATTTTCCTGAACTTTTAAATATAAGTTATGCCTCATTTGAGCGGAGAATGGCATGCGGTATAGGTGCCTGCAAGGGATGTTCCATTATGGTCAATGGTCAATTTAAATATGTCTGTAAGGACGGACCTGTTTTCAGAATGGATGATGTTGAGATTTTATGAACCTGAATATAAAACTAAAAGGACTTAATTTCAAAAATCCGCTTTTAACGGCTTCGGGTATTTTCTCAGATGACCATCTGGACTTTTATCAAAAAAAGTTACCTTATGGCGGTATTGTTCTTAAAACATTCACATATGAAGAACGCTTGGGAAATATAGGCAATAGGTTATTGGAAATCCCTTGCGGTATGATGAATTCCATTGGATTAGCCAATCCCGGTATAAAATATCTTGATATGTCGCTATTTGATAAATTAAAAGCTATAAAGATAATATCTATTGCTATTAATGATATAGAGGAAATAGCATTATTTAAAAAAGTCCTATTAAAAAATAAGATAAAAATGGTTGAATTAAATCTTTCATGTCCCAATATAAAAGAAAAGAAGGTGACAAATGATCTGAGAAAGAAAAAAGAACTTTTCTGTGAGATAAGGAGGGAATTGAAGGGGATAATCATCTTTGCAAAATTTTCCTACTCGCAGGTCAATAAAAGTAATATTAAAATCATAGAGTCCGCCGGATTTGACGGTATTACCATAATGAATACCATACCTGGAATAGAAATTGACATTGATAAAAAAGAGTTCTACTTTAATAATAAAGTGGCGGGAATAAGTGGTTCTTTTCTTGTCCCAATGGGATTGGAGCGTTTATTTTATATTAAAAATATAACGGATCTTCCCATTATGGCTTGTGGCGGTGTGAAGAATTATAAAGATGTTCTGAAATATATCTTCATGGGTGCTCATCTAGTGCAAATCGGCTCAGCTGTTTTTAATGATCCAATGCTTCCCGTGAAGATAGAAAGAAATCTGAGCTCCTATCTGAGGAGGGAAAAGATCAATGACATCAACGAATTAAGGGGGATATTACTAAAATGATAGAAAATATATTTGTGGCAATGGATTTTTCAAAATATGACGATTTTTTGGAAAGATATAATATGATAAGAAATGATTTCCAATGCTTTAAGGTGGGGTATGAACTCTTTTATTCAGACGGACAAAGGGTATTGGAAAAATTGAATAAGGATAATAAAACAATATTTTTGGACCTTAAATTTCACGATATTGGAAATACCATGAAAAAAGCGTTTCTGAAACTCATAGAAAATAATAAATTTCATTTTTTAACTGTATTTCTTGAGAATAATGAAAATGATCTCAGAGAATTGACAAAATTGGCACATGATAATGGGGTAAAACTTTTGGGCGTTACCTTATTGACAAATATTGATAAAACCGATGTAAAGGCACTTTATGGGCATATAGACAGTTATAAGATCATTCAAAAAAGGGTGGATTTTGCAGAGAAAGTAGGATTTGACGGTTTGATATTGTCTCCACTTGATATTCCGAAACTTAATACTCCTAACAATTTGATCAGGGTTACACCCGGGATCAGATATGAGGATGAAGGGAAAGATGATCAGAGGAGACGGGCAACACCGAAACAAGCATTTGAACTTGGTGCGGATTTTCTCGTAATGGGCAGATCTATTTTTAAGTTCGGCAAGGAAAAACTATTGAGGAGTTTATAATGAAAAGAGAAATAATATTAAAGATATTGGAAGATAGTAATGCCTTATTGACAGGACATTTTAAATTGGCATCGGGTAAAC
Organism: bacterium; assembly: GCA_021162505.1. Lineage (GTDB taxonomy): Bacteria > AUK180 > AUK180 > AUK180 > AUK180 > AUK180. Next base: position 801 of record JAGGYO010000254.1, on the reverse strand, counting down.
ACTCAAATAGATATGTACAATGTGCAAAATTATATGAAAATCCTGCTGTTTTCCACAAAATTACCAAGGAAATGGCTGGTCTGTGGGCTGGGATGAAGATTGATCGAGTAATAGGCCCTGCAATGGGCGCAGTTGTGCTTGCCTATGAGCTTGCATATCATTTGAAGGCAAAATTTTCATTTGTTGAAAGACGAGACAATATACTGCAATTAAGAAGAAATTTCAATATTGAAAAAGGGGAGAAAATCTTATTATGTGAGGATGTGATCACAACAGGTGGAACATTGATGGAACTCATTGAATTATTAAAGGCGTATGAGGTCAAAATAGTTGGAGTAACATCCATAATTAATAGAACCAATAAAGAATATTTCAATAGTTTACATTTCAAAAGCTTGCTAAGGCTTGATTTTAAGACCTATGAGGCAGACGAATGTCCCATGTGTAAAGAGGGACTTCCCATAACTATACCCGGAATCAAAGCAAATAAGTAGAAAAGCAGTATGATGAGTGAATGGGAGAATGAGTAGATGAGTGAATGGGTAGATGAGTAGATGGGGGAATAAAGATATAAGAAAACACAAAATTACTTTGAACTTTGACCTTCCTGCAAAAAGTATTTAGACAAAAAAACACTAAAAATATCAAAGAAAAAAGTTGCAAAAAAATGAGAAAAAAGGTATAACATATCAAATATAAATTCATTTGTATAGGAGACAATCTATGTTTGAAGAGAACGATAAACATCGTCAAAAAAAATTGATTTCTTTTTTGAATGACCTTCCGAAAAGTGTTCAAAAG
>JAGGYO010000355.1 GCA_021162505.1 bacterium | reverse complement strand
TAATCCTATTTCTTGTTGTCTGTTCCCTTGGTGAAACGGACGAAATGGGAACCTTTAAAATATGATTTAATAAGGTTGATTTACCGGCATTTGCCCTGCCGATAAGCGTAACGAATCATACTTTCATGTCCTATTATACCATTTTTTCCATTTTGATTAAAATTTTTAATGTAATCAAAAGTTTACCTTGACTGTGGCATCAATCTTTGAAGTTTACCCCGTATTTATGGTGTAATTCCTACCTTGATTAGGAATCCAAACTTCTCCTGTCATTCAGAGCAAACGAAGTTTGCGTAGGAATCTCATTTTTTTCCTGTCATTCCTACCTTGATTAGGAATCCATCTTTTCATTTTTTCTTAAATCTTTATTCCCTCACCAACTCATCTACTCATTTTCCCATTCACTCATCTACTCATAAACCCATTTACTCATCTACTCATTCTCCCATCTACTCATATACTCATATACCCATTTTCCCGCTTATCTGGTTTTTTCTAACCCCCAACTATCAACTTATTTAAATTGTCAATTACTTCTTGATCTCTATTGTCCAAACACCTTTATCATCGATCTCGTTCTTTATTATCTCACAATCCATTGCCTTAGCTCCCATGGGAATCTCATGCTGTGATTGTGGGTGATCGCCTCTAATGATGATTATATCGCCTTTTTTTGCTTTTAAAATGGCTTTTCTCATTTCAATGAGCGGAAACGGACAAGTTTGCCCTATGACATCTACAAGAATTGTTTCTCTTTTTTCTTCATTCATATATGATCCTCTTAGTCCGGTGTTCCGATAACAATTACCTTTTCAATATCCCAAAGCGGTATCAAGCGTTCAATGATCTCATCCGCAATATTATTATAAAATTGATGATCCTCTGCCATATCAACCGTTACATCAATGATCTTATCATGTACTTTGACATCCTTTACCAAATTGGTGGAAACAATATCCCTGCCGGCAATAGGATTTATAACATGCCTTAATCTCTTTATGGCTATCTTATCATCTGTGGATATCTTCTCTTTTAATAATCCGTGGGTATTCTCGTAGTTTTCAATGGCTGTCTTCAAAGCATCCACGGCTAAAACGGCACAATGTACCTTTACCGGAGGAAGACCCCCCAACTCCTTGCTTGCATTTTCCCATGAAATATCTTTTGCCGTTTCAATATTTTTACCCTTGGCAAGTTCGGTGATAATAGATGCCGTGGCAATATTTGATGCACAACCGTATGATTGGAACTTAATATCCTTGATCTCATGTGTTTTAGGATCTACTTTTAAGTATAATTTCACCATATCTCCACAAGAAGGCGAACCCTCGGTGGCAGTCGCATCAGCATCTTTTATCTCGCCAACATTCTTTGGATGTAGAAAATATTGTAAAACCTTTTTTGTATATGGTATTGACATTATATACTCCTATTTAATGGGACTAATTTCCCTTAATTTTTTAACTATACCTTTAGTTTTATCAATAACATAATCAATCTCTTCGATTTTATTGAATCTTGATAAACCATAACGGATAGAACCATGTGCTCGCTCATGTGTAAAACCCATTGCCATCATAACATAGCTCGGTTCAAGTGATCTTGAAAAACAAGCAGAACCGGTAACAACAGACACACCGTGCATATCAAGATGCAGGGTAGTCGATTCACCTTCTGCCCTATAAAATGTAATATTTGCATTATTGGCAACGCGATTTTCCTTTGATCCATTCAATACCGAATCATCAATTGCAAGTAATCCGTTTATCAATTTATCACGCATTTTTTTTATTCTCTCAATTTCACCTGTATTTTCTCGTAATAGATCAATTGCCTTTGACATACCTATGACTCCGGGAATATTAACAAGACCGGGTCTAATATAGTATTCATTAAAATTGCCGTCAAAGATCCTTGAAATATTAATATCTTTTCTTTTGTATAAAAGTCCAATACCTTTCGGACCATGTATCTTATCGCCTGATGCCGTCAATAGGCCAATATTCATTTTTTTTACATCAATAGGAAGATAACCCATAGCATAGGTAGCATTTGTATGAAAAACAATATTTTTTTCTTTTGCGATATTTCCAATTTCCTCAATTGGTTCGATCGTTCCCACCTCATGATTAACAAAATTCACTGAGATCAAAATGGTCGCAGAGGTAATGGCGCTTTTAAGTTCTTTAAAATCAATTAAACCGCCTTTATTCACCTTGATATATGAAACAGTGAACCCCTCTTTTTCAAGTGCCTTAAAGGAGTTCAATACAGACCTGTGTTCAATTGTAGTTGTAATGAGATGTTTACCTTTTTTTGCATTGGCACGAGCAAAGCCCTTTATCGCCAGATTATTTGATTCCGTCTCACCTGATGTAAAAATGATCTCGTCATCACTCCCATTAATATATTTTGATATATTAGCTCTTGCCTCCTCCAAGTTATCCGTTACAAATATACCTTCCTGATGGGAAAACTGTGACGATGGATAAGCATAATGTTCTGTAAAATATGGAAGCATTACATCCACTACCCTTTTATCCGTTTTTGTTGTAGCAATATTGTCAAAATAGTATCGTTTCACTGAGTTCCTCCTGTAAAAATATCAATTATCCTTTTTTTTAACATTGATCTTTTAATTTCTAAATTGATCTCTTCCAAAAAATCCTTCACATTACAACTCTTTGTAATACAAGTTCCATTCTCAAAACACTTTCCGTCCTCTATATCACCTTCCAAAGCATTGTAAAGATCAAAAGCGGTAAGCTGTTTAATATTTTCACTTAATTTATATCCGCCCTTGGGTCCGCGAACTGTAATTATAATGTTTTTTTGCTGTAAATCTCTTGAGATCTTTTCAAGGTATTTTTTTGATATAAAAAGGGCGGCGGATGCATCTTTCATCTTTACGGAACCTGAGCTATTGTAAATATATTCAAGAAATCTAAGGCCGTAAATAAATCTTGTTGTTATCTTCATCTTTATTCTCTACTTGTTGAGTATACATTATTTTTCATCAAAAGTCAAGAGATTAAAATGGTTTTATTTAGAGTTTTTTGATCAATCTTAAACTTTATGAATTTATTGGAAGTTTTTTCCTAAACCCCTTCTGTTTTTATATATAGTTAAATGATATTCGTATATTCGCATATAGTAAAATAATTTTTTTTATACTTTTTATTTTACATTAATTCCAATCTTAACCCTTTGTTTTTGGGCTATTTCTTCAAAAGTCACAAAGTCCCAACCTGGCACCTTTTTACTGTATGATTTTATCTACTTCACTTAATTTTATTTTACCCTTAATTAAAGTATTTCCTTTATTATCAGTTAAAACTATTAACGGTTCCGGATAGGTAATAAATTCACTATCAGTATATAATCCAAAAATATTGTTTAAATTAATATTAAAAAATGTTTTAACATCGTCAAAGTGAAATAATTTATATGAGTTTCGCATTTCTTCTCTGCTGTTATGGG
>JAGGYO010000085.1 GCA_021162505.1 bacterium | reverse complement strand
TTCAACAATATATTTATTGGTTTCACCAAAATACATACTCGTCCATCTTTCCCAATCGGAAACAGTTCCTTTAATTACCATGGATGAATTTACTACCTTTAACATTTTACCGCCAAGTTTTATATGCACCCTAAGCCATGGATCAAATGGAAGGTCATTTTTTTTCCAATTTATAAAATTTTCAAATGCAATAGTAGGATATTCCGGTTTTAAGATTGGTCTGATAGGAAGAATAAGATTGGAATACCCGCATTTCTTCCCAAGTTCCTTAAATCCCTCAATGATCTTGTAGCTTATTCCTTTCCCAAGATGATCCCTTGATATTACCGCTGCCATTCCGCATAATGTATTGGGATTCTCATTTTTACCGACTATGGTCTTTAAAGCATCATCAAAACCATTAGGTAAACCCTCTATTTTCCCGTTCCAATAAATAGGGGCAGAATTTCCGATACCGACATAATCACTATCGATTTTGAATAATAATTGAAATTCAGGATATTTTGAATAGATGGTTCGCCAATATTTTTTAACAACGGCATCCTCATTTAGAAAAATAGGCCATGCACCCCTGTGCATACTGTTTATCACATCAACTAATTTCTCATTTTCAGACAATTTTTCTGTGATCATTTAAACATCTCCTTATTTTATAAGACAATTTTTTAGGATTCATCTTCTTCATCCATCTGTTCATATTGTGGGGAAGCTTCTCCAAAAGATTCTATAACTAATGGGTACCTTGTATTCTCTTTAGGTAATTCTATTCCCCGTAATTCAACAACAAAATGCCACTCATCGCCATAATCAAAGAGAAACAACATCTTTTTTTTGATATTATTAAAAATTCTGTTTACTTTTGCTCTCTTAACACTTTTAAATTTACTCCCTTGTCCTACATCTGCAAACAATTCATATCCTACTATTGACTTTGTCCAACTCCTTATATTGTCATAAAACCCAAAGCTATGGTCAAAATCAAAATCATAACTGTCTGTTATGATTTCTGCCAAATCGTATAAAGTTGACTCTCCTGAAATTGCTAAAGTTCTATATGGCAGTCCCCTAACATGCCCGGACCAATCACTCAGTGTCGCCTTAATTATGTATATCTTTTCGCTTTGTTTTATTCTATGTTTGCTCATATAATTATCTCCTGTTAATTACCCTTTCAATTTTTTTGGGTCATTTTTCAACATCTTTTATCATTTCCTTTTATACTTTCTTACTTGTCGTATTGTAACATATTTAATTCCCAGAAGCAATTTTTTAATCATTTTTTTGTGAAATAAGAATAACAGGTCGTTCACGAACGACCCCTACAACTCATCCTTTCTTTTTCATCTGCCTGTGCTCCGTGGTTATTATATTGGATTTAATTCTTTATTATTCGGTATTCATTATTAATTTATATTTTGTGCTCTGTGATTTATCCAGCACCTTCTTGGTGCTGTGATTATTACATTTTTTTTGTTTTTAGGTCGTTCACGAACGACCCCTACAATTCATCCTTTCTTTTTCACCTGCCTGTGCTCTGTGGTTATTACATTCTCTCATTTTTCAAACTCCAAATTTCAAATAACTGAATCCCTGCTTTCGCAGGAATGACAAATGTTTTTGTTTTTGGAGTTTAATATTGTTTTACTTATTCTCTTATTTCTTTATTTCTTTCCTTAATCTCTTAATCTCTGTTCTCTTCTTTACATTCTAACTAAAAACTCAGAACTCAAAACTCGCAACTTCTTATTATTCCACCGGTCTTGGTTCTTTATACTCCTGTCTTATGATCTTTTCTCCGATATATTCTTCCATTTTTACTATATCTTCTTCAAATACAAGATTGGGGACCATTGTTGTTCTGAATTGGTGGTGTTCGGGAAAATCATTTTTTAGGATCTCTATACTTCGTTTAATGGGTTCAATATCTAATGTTATCAATCCTGCTGTTTCAGCATATTTTTCAAAAATATTCTTAATATCCATTGCCACATAATCAACAATGTTTCTTTTTTTTGCTTCAAGAATGAATTCAGGTTTTGTGCCGTTGGAATCAAGTTTTACCAAAAATCCTAATTCTTTAATATTTCCCATGAATTTCAATAATCTTTCTTCCCAAATAGTCGGCTCTCCTCCTGTTATACACAAACCTTCAAGCTTACTAATGCGGGATCTCATGAATTCAATGATCTCTTCTTCGGGGATTGTGGGGAATGCATCGGGATTTATATATGAAATCTCTTTATTATGACACCATGGGCATCTAAAATTGCAATTTCCCGTAAAAACAGTTGCTGCAATATGTCCGGGATAATCAACTAATGTTAATTGTTCAAGACCTTTTATCATTTAAGATTTTTCAATGCTTTTTGAAAGCTGTATTCAATTCTTTGTTTGAACTCTTTTTGCTTTCCCTTATTCCAATTTTGAACGGGTCTATAATATCCGACTACTCTTGAATAAACCTCCATTGGCATAACAACATTTCCTTCATCATCAGTTTTTCCGTATATCTTTAATTCTTCTTCCGAATGTTCTTTTTCACATATCCAATGTTCTCCCATTGTATAGCCGTGCACAGGGCAGATACTGAATGTGGGGGTAATAGAAAAATATGGCAATTTATAACTTTGTGCAATATTTTTTATAAGTGTTTTCAGGGGTTCTATATCATGTATCTCTTCACCAATGAAAAAATGTATTACCGTACCACCAGTAAAAGTGGATTGAAGTTCATCCTGATGATCAAGCGTTTCGAAGACATCTCTTGTTTCCCATACAGGTAAATGTACTGAGTTGGTATAATATGGTGTATCCGTTGATCCTGCTGTCATCACATCGCCGAAAAATTGCAGATCTTTTTTTGCCAATCTATAGCTAGCGCTTTCAGCAGGGGAAGCTTCCAAATTATAGAGATTACCCGTTTCTTTCTTGAATTCTTTTAATTTTTCAAGCATAAAATCCAATACTTCTTTAGCAAATTGTTTTCCTTCAATTGAATAATAAGGCATTTTTAGGAAATTTAAAACAGCTTCATTCATTCCTACTAATCCAATGGTAGAAAAATGATTAGCCCAGAATTCTCCTTTTTCATCCTTGATCTTTTTAAGCCAATATCGAGTATAAGGATATAGATTGTTTTCGGTGAGTTTCTCTATCAATTTTCTTTTGACTTCCAAGCTCTCTTTTGCGATCTCCATTTTTTCCGCTAACCTTTTCATAAATGCTTCTTTATTTGGGCTTAAATATGCAATTCTCGGTAAGTTTATTGTTACAACTCCAATGGATCCGGTTAATGGATTAGCATTGAAAAGGCCACCTCTTCTTTGTTCATGTTCTTTCGGTTCCGGTGCTTTATTTCCAAACAGATTTGCACTGAGGTTTGAATTTTTCTTATGGTCTTCAATTTCTCTGTTGTCAAGACGAAGTCGGCAGCACATACTTCTTGCATCATCAGGATCCATATCAGAATTCACAAAATTGGCAAAATAAGGGATCCCGTATTTCGCCGTCATTTCCCAGACCTTTGTAAGATTTTTATTATCCCAGTCAAAATATTTTGTTATATTATATGTGGGGATGGGAAATGTAAATATTCTATGGACAGCATCCCCTTCAACCATTACCTCAGCAAAAGCATTATTTATCATATCCATTTCTTCTTGAAAATCCCCGTATTTTTCTTTTCGCTCTAAACCTGCGATACGGACATATCGATTTCTCATTGAAGAAGGAATGGTGAGATCCATTGTTAAATTGCTGAAAGGTGTTTGGAATCCTGTCCTTGTTGGGACATTTAAGTTAAAGATGAATTCCTGCATTGCCTGCTTAACTTCAGAATATGCTAAATTATCATATCTAATATACGGAGAAAGCAGGGTATCAAAATTGGCAAATGCCTGTGCTCCTGCTGCTTCGCCCTGCATTGTATACATAAAATTAACGATCTGACCCAAGGCACTTCTGAAATGTTTAGGTGGTTTTGATTGTACTTTTCCCACTACGCCTCCGAACCCCCTTTCCATGAGTTCGCCAAGGTCCCATCCAACACAATAGCTTGAAAGTGAACCAAGATCATGAATATGAAAATCTCCGGAAATATGCGCATTTGCTACTCTTCGGGAATATATTTTAGTAAGCCAATAATTTGCCGTGATACCGGAAGAGATGTGGTTGTTCAATCCTTGAAGAGAGTAGCTCATATTTGAGTTCTCTTTGATCCGCCAATCCTTAATATCTATATAATTATCTATGATGTCCAAGCTCTCATTAACCGATCCCTTCATCTTTCGGATTTGCTCATGTTTTTCTCTGTAAATAATGTATGCTTTCGCTGTTTGATGATAACCGTTTTCCATTAAAATAACTTCAACAACATCCTGAATATCTTCGACTGTAGGGAATAATCTATCTACCCGATCTTCGATCTGTTTGGAAATATCTTTAAAGATATCAATATTTTGTTCCTCTTTTGTTTCTTTAAATGATCTTCGAAGGGCGTTTTCAATTTTAAAGATATCAAATTTCTCGAATCTGCCATCGCGTTTCTCGACATGCTTAATGGTCATATAAACCTCCTAAATTATACTACATATAGTAATTTTTACTTTAATAACACAATATATAGTATTTC
>JAGGYO010000130.1 GCA_021162505.1 bacterium | reverse complement strand
TCTAAGGACCCGGCTATTCATTTCATTAGATTATCAGCCATTACAGAAGGTATTCCTCGATTAAGAGAAATAGTAAAAAAAGAGCGTAATATTTTTACATCAGAGAAAAAATTCGCTATATTTGTAGATGAAATACATCATTTTAATAAAAAACAACAGGATTTCTTTTTGCCCTATATTGAAAGCGGAGAGGTTACGCTTATTGCAGCCACCACTGAAAACCCCTCTTTTTATCTAATTAATCCTCTCTTATCCCGATTAAATGTGTTTATTCTAAAACCCCTCGAAAAAGAAGATATAGTAAATATATTAAAAAGAGCTATTGAAAAGAAGGAGGAATGGACACAAAGGGATTTTGAATTGACTGAAAAAGGATTTGACTCAATTATTGCACTTTCAGGTTTTGATGCTCGCGTATCCTTGAAAATACTTGAAAATGTGATCATGGGGCTTGATAAAAAGGTAATTAACGGCGAAGATATTGAGAAATTCGTACAAATGAGCAATCTTAAATATGATAAAAAAGGCGATTACCATTACAATCTTATTTCGGCTTTGCATAAATCCCTTAGAGGTTCAGATGTGAGTGCTTCGCTTTATTGGGCAGAGAGAATGCTTTTGTCAGGTGAAGAGCCAAGATACATTATAAGGCGTTTAATAAGATTTGCATCTGAGGATATTGGACTTGCAGACCCTAATGCCTTGAACATTGCCACCAATGTCTTAAAAGCGTATGAATTCTTGGGCTCTCCTGAGGGTCACATTGCTATTTTAGAAGCCGTGACATATTTAGCCCTATCTCCAAAGAGTAATGCCATTTATATGGCGGAGCAGAATTTAAAAAAGGTCATTGAGAAAACAGGTGATCTCGAAGTTCCATTTATTATTAGAAATGCCCCCTCGGATCTTATGAAAGATATTGGTTATGGTAAGGGTTATGAATATTCCCATGAATTTCCGGAGGGTATCAATGGGCAAAAGTACCTACCCCAAGAAATTATTAATGAAGAATTCTATTTCCCCACAGATAGGGGTTTTGAGGACAAGATGAAAAAGCGAATTGAAATAATAAAAAAGATCAAGGAGAAATATAATGAAAAAAAGTAATTTATTGATATTTTTTCTATTCACTATCTTGATTTTTGCCAAAACAGATCTTTATATTTTTTATTCATATGATTGTGATCATTGTCAATATCTTTTGGAAGGAAGGTTACAGAATAGTTTAAAAGATCAAGATATTGATTACCATTATTATGATGTTTCAAGTGATCAAAATCTTAAAGCACTTTTTCGAATGGAAGCTGCAATTGGCAAAAAAGGAGAAGATTTTCCAGAGATATTTATTGGGAATAAAATGTTCGATAGTACCAATATAGGATCAAAAGAGTTTAATAAATATATTACCAGTAATCCCGCAGATATAAGTATAAAGTTAAAAAATATATTGAGTATAGCAAATGAATATGAGACTCCTTTATGGACGCCTTTTAAAGAGAGTAAAAGCAATACTAAATCCGTAATATCAGCAAAGATTTATATGGCATATTTTTTTACTGCCTCATGTTCACACTGCAGAAAAGTTGATAAGATGCTTGACCTTTTGAAGAAAAAATACAATCTGGAAATTGATTATTATGACCTTCCAAAAAATTTACTTTTATTAAATGAATTGGAAAAAAGGTTCAAGATCCCTGAAAAATGCAAATTAGGGTATCCTAAGATATTTATAGGCAATGAGATCATTTTAAAGTATGAAATATCATATGAATATATTGAAAATTATATCAAGAATACGAAGGATTCCAAACCTTATTGGCGTGATATTAAGATCAATAAAAATGAAGGGAAATGCATTATAAAAAGATTTAAAGGATTTCATCTTGGAACAATTGTTATTGCTGGGCTAATTGACGGAATAAATCCATGTGCATTCACAACGATTTTATTTTTCATTTCATTCTTGACACTTATTCATAGAAAGAAAAAAGATATATTACTAACAGGAATTGGCTTTACATTGGGCATATTCCTTTCATATATTGCCATTGGTCTTGGTCTTATTGTTCTTATTAAAAATATAATGTTCCTTGATATCATATCTAAGGTTATTTATCTTGGAATGGCTGCTATTGTTTTGGTCTTTGCATTCCTGTCATTTTATGATTACTTTAAGTTCAAACAAAAAAAATATGATGAAGCCAAATTACAGCTTCCCAATTATTTAAAAAAACTTACCCATAAGATCATTAGAAAAGGTAAAAATGTAAAGAATATTGCTCTTTATGCATTCTTTACAGGTATATTAATATCAATTGTTGAATTTGCCTGTACTGGTCAGGTATATCTTCCCACCATAACATTTGTCTTGAAGGTACCTGATATGAGATTTCGTGCTTTATTGTTCCTTATAATCTATAATATTTTCTTCATAATTCCCCTTATCATTGTTTTTATTCTTGCCTATTTCGGGTTCTCTTCGGATAAATTCAATAATATTTATGAAAAAATGGGACCATCAGTGAAGGTTGCAACCGGTATATTTTTTATTATTTTAGCAGGATTTTTAATTATTTTAAGTATATGATAGATTTGACCGATAAAAGAGTTCTTATTGTTTCGGATATTCATTATGGAAATAAGAACATTGAAGGCAGTAAACGATTTATTGATTTTCTTAGTACTTTTCACGATTACGATTATCTCATTCTGCTCGGGGATATATTTGATTTTTTATGGGACAGTGTAGAAAAAAGATATGGTGAAAATAAAAAGTTATTAGAAAAAATATCTTCTTTAAATAAAAGTACCATTTTCATTCCGGGAAATCATGATTATTGGGGTAAAAACACCATCAGAGCACATGGTTTTATTTACAAATCAGGGGGAGTAGTAATAAAACAGGGAAGTAAACGCTTTTTCCTTCATCATGGCGATGGTTTTAATTTAGCTGATATTGGATATACCGCCTTGCAATCTTTTTCCCACAGTAAACTTGTATTAAATATTTTGAATTTTCTTTTCCCTCCCTCCTTCTTTAAATATATCTTACCAAAAATATCAAGGACCGATGTTTTCCGTCCTCATTCAGAATTTGAGGTGAACTATCTTGAAAAACAGTCCTATACAATTGCTAAAAAATATGGGTTTAACGGTGTTGTATTGGGGCATTCACATTTCCCTATTATTCGTAAAGAAAGGAATATCACCTATGCTAATTCCGGTGATTGGCTCGTTCATTTTTCCTATTTGATCTTGGAAAATGGGAAAATTTATGGAAAGAATTTGAAACACCGTCCCTATTGCTAAAATATTTTTAATATGATATAATTAAAAGAGAGAGAATAGGAGGTCTTATGACAAATGGAGTAATAACAGTTGAATTTATTCTTTATTTAGCATTCATCCTTGGTATTGGTCTTTATTTTGCAAGGAAAAAAATGACGCAAGAGGGTTTTTTACTTGGTGCAAAAAAGATCCCCGGCTGGGCATTAGCATTATCAGAAAGAGCAACAGGTGAGTCCGCATGGCTTGTACTCGGTCTTACCGGTTTTGCTTTTACAGCAGGTCTTTCTTCGGTTTGGATCGCAGTAGGATGTGTTAGTGGTATCACCGTTTCATGGCTTTGGTTAGCGGATAAATTCAGAAAAGAAAGGGATATCTATAATGCCTTAACCTTACCCGATTATTTTGCGGCAAAGTATAAAGATAAGGCACAATTTATTCGATTGTTCTCAAGTATAATAATAATATTTTTCTTCGTTTTATATGTTGCTGCACAGTTCAATGGTGCCGGCAAAACCTTAAATGTTACCTTTGGTATGTCCAAAACAACAGGAGTAATTATTTCGGCTATTATTGTAATAGCATACTCCATGGCAGGTGGCTTTTTTTCCGTGGTCTGGACAGATGTCATACAAGGGATATTAATGATAATTACATTAGTTGTAACACCGATTATCGGTTTATTTTACTTATCTGCCCACGATATTTCAATAATAAATGCCCTAAGTACTGCTGGTGCAGGTCTGGGAATGGATAAATGGACAGGAACTGCCACGGGTTTTGCTGCCGGTATTCTCATATTCTCTAATTTTGCATGGTTCTTTGGATATTTAGGAGGGCAACCGCAGCTCGATGCCCGTTGGATGGCAATGAAAAGTAAAAAGGATGTCAAGACAGGCAAAATAGTGGCAATAACCTGGACTATCTTTGCGTATATCGGTGCTATACTTATCGGATTGGAGGCATTTGCCATATTGGGAAATACTGCTGATGCTGAACAGGTATTACCGCTAATGTTAATGAAACTGTTCCCACCTGCTATTGCGGGAATATTGCTTGCTGGTGCCGTTGCGGCTATGATGTCAACAGCTGATTCTCAGATACTTGTGGCAACATCTTCTGTAAGTGAAGATATTATTCATAAAGCAATGAAAAAAAACATTAGCAATAAAAAAATGGTCGTAATTTCACGAATTACCGTTCTTTTCGTTGGACTTTTTGCATTTATTTTAGCATTGGTATTCACATCAGACAAGAGTTTGATCTATACAATAGTTCATTGGGCTTGGGCAGGCATCGGATGTTCCTTCGCTCCCGCTGTTATTTTATCATTTTTCTGGAAGAAATTTTCCTCTTCTGGCGTCGTTGCTTCGCTGGTTACTGGATTTTTAGTAACCGTTATATGGAAAATATCAGGTCTTGACAAGGTTTTGACTGCTCGTGCTGCGAGTTTTATTATGGCTTTTATTATGGCAGTAATTTTTACCTTAATTTTCCCGAAAAAAGCAAAAAAAATGGAATAACCACAGAGCACTGAAAGCAATTGACAATACACAAAGGACAATTAGTCCTATATTGGTCATTATGAACCGAGCGTAGCGAAGACCGTAAGTTTGTCAAGAACCCATAATTATTCATTATTCGTTATTAATTATTCATTGACATTTTAGAGCTTTGTGGTTATTCCATTGCTTTTTTTCTTCAATTCGTTTAATTTGTCAATTAGTGGTTAAAAGAGATTCGAAATTTGCTGTTTTTCCTAAAATTTCTGAAATTGAACTAAAAAAAACATATTCCCGTATAATCTATATGAGAAAATACTTCTTAGCAGGTATATTGTCGCTTGTTTCAAATCTCTTATTATTTTTACTGTTGGTCATTATCATTAACATCCATGGTGGAAAGAGTATTTCAACTATCCCAAACCAGGATAAATATTTCTACCTTTACGATATTCAAAAAAGGAGAGAGCCAATAATTAAAAAAGTAAAACCCATTAAAAAAAAATCCAAAACAAAAAAGCGAAGATATATACCTCAATACTCGGTTCCGAAAGCCGTAATTGATCCGCAAAAAACCAAGGCAAATACTGCTCCTATGAACATTGTAATAAATGATACTATGCCCAATTATTCCATTTTTACACCTGATATTAACAAGCTTAAGCTGACAAAATTGGATGAGAATATTAAAACAGATCTTAATAAAAATTACAAAGCGATTTTTAAACACGGTAATTATAAACAAAAATTAGGTGAATTTTCATGGGAAGACCTTGCAAGGTACGCCTATTACGGTGTAAAAGGGGAGGATTGGAAGGTTGGTACCACTTATAATATATTTGGTATTGCAAAAGAGGATTATAGAAAAGGGTATTTTGGAAATGCTTTGCTTAAAATTGATTATGTTTTGGAAAAAACTAAGGATAATGATCTATTTGAAGAAGCGTTTTATAGAAAATTAATGTGTTTGAAAAAAATGAAAAAGTACAAAGAGCTTAAAAAAGGTTGTGAAGTATTTCAAATTCGTTTTCCTAATAGTTTTTATCGTGAAGGAATAAAAGCGTTTTTAAAAATTTCACAATGATAAAAAAAAACAGAGATTGGTGAATAGCCCTATTAGAACTAAAAATATTTGGTATAAAACCCATTATATTGTATAATTATATACATGGAGGTTTGATATGAAAAAACTTTTTAGCATGTTTTTCATTTTGGCAATGTTATCCGCCTTTGCTACTGAGGGTAGATTAGCTGGATTTTTTGCACCATTTTGGGTCGTGGATGATTCTTCAAGTGTATTGTATTTGCCGAATAATATTACACAGTATTCAAATTCAGCTCAATTGGAAAGATTAGCAGATGCTTCTTATTATGGAGGATTTAATTTTTCTTTAAACTCCAAACTTTTTATGGCATTATATTTAGGTGGACCTTCATATCCTGTTTTAAATAACATCTGGGTAGAACCCGCCGGAAAAAGTACAGTAGGAATTTATTCTACTTCCGGAACAGGGATAAATAATTTAATACATTTAATATTATCAATGAAATTAACGGATTCATTCATTGTCGGATTATTGTTCAATTATAATTATGGGAATATGGATACTACAAATGAAAGTATTACCACACCTGTTGCCGATGGTGATGCAAAGTTGGGAGTTAAAAATCATGGAAGTGAACTTAATTTTAAGTTGAATTTTACGGTAAAGGATCTTGCTTTTTTTAATGTAGTTGATGCAGGATTTAGATTCGGGATACCTTCTTATAAATATTCAACATTAGGTGAAGTGTATGATACGGGTGCTTGGCATGATGCGGCAAATTTTAACGGTAAAATGAACGGTGCCATATATATGGGTTTTTGGACTCTTTTTAAAACAAATATACTGGATCTTTTTTTTACATTTAACCATTTCGGTTTAAGTCATGATCTTGATTTTAAATTAGATACTAATTATGATGATATACTTGATACTCATTTTACAGATGAAACCGATCAGGGTATTAGCGAATTTTATATTGGATTATCAAAGACATTAAAATCGGAAAAGCTATTGGTTTATTTTACTTCTTATTTCTACTCTCTTACTTCCAAATGGGAAGGCATGGATTATAATAATTTAAGTAATAAGGATGTTTACGCCGAATATAATTATAAGACCAATAATACCTATTTGAATTTTCTTACGGGAATTGAATATAATATGAAAAATTGGTTAACTTTAAGGGGTGGACTTCAAGCAAAATGTTTACTCAATGGCTCTACGACCATTAATGATCCTACTTGGGCCGGTAATCAAATTGTGAGTACTATTGACAGTGAAACAAAATATTCTACGCCTTATGGTCTTTCAATTAGGATCGGTTCAACTTTTCATATACAAAAATTTGATATAGACATAGCATTTGATCCTACCTTATTGTTGAACAATATTTATTTTATAAATGGAAGCAGTGGTTCAAGTGTTATATCAGCCTCTGCCATATACCGATGGAGATAATGGAAGAAAAGAAATTTACTGTAAAGTAAAGGATTTATTTTAGGGGAAATAAAAAATGAGACGAATATTTATTATTTGCTTATTGTTTATCATTATTCTTTCACCTGCTGCAAGTAATATGAAATTTGTTGGCGGTAATATGATGGGTGGTTTTGGTGTAAAAAAAGTTTTAGCAAATGCCGATAATGCTTTCGTATTATCTGACAGTATGCTTATAATAATAAATTATAGCGAAAAAACAAAGCCCTATGAAGAAAATTATTATTTATTTAAAGGAAGCATTTCATCGGAAGTAATTTCAGGAAACTATCTTGTTGTTTCTAATAATGGAGGGTTTTCTATTTTAAATATAGCAGATCATAGACATATTTTTGAAGAATCATATACTTCTATTACTACCGATAATTATATTGCTGCAATGGAAATCAAAGGTAATTATTTATATCTTGCCGTTAAGGATGAGGGGCTAAGGGTTTATGACATATCAGATACTACAAATCCTAATTTGATCTATTCATTTGATCATTCATCAGCAAAAGATCTCGATATTTCCGGAAATTATCTTTATTTATTATCTAATTACAAATATTTTATTTTTAATATTTCCAATCCCGCTGCAATAATAAAGATTTATGAATACTCAAACATTTTTAGTCAGTACATCGTGTCAAATGGGAGCACCCTTTTTACTTCTTCATATTATACAAATGAAATAAAAGTATTCAATGTAACAAATCCGAATTCTCCCGTATTTAAAATGACTATGATGTTCAATGCTAAAATTAAAGGAATGGTTATTAATGAAAATTATTTACATACGATTTCAGGAGATGGTTCGGGAAGTTCATATTATACCATAAAGGATGTTAGTAATCCCGATAGTCCTACAAGTGTATGTGAAAATTCCTATGATAGTGATTTTATTTCCTTATCTTCAACAGGAAATTATTCTTATTTAGGCGATTGGGAGGGTATCAGATTATTGGATATTAGTACTGTATCAAATCCTGATCAATTATCATACTATAATGCCCCTGTGTACGGCAGCAATATTATTGCAAGAGGAAATTATGCTTATTCTGCCGGCGGTCAGGACGGTTTAATAATTTATGATATTACAAATGATTCCTATCCCGTGCCGATAAATTATGTTTATTATGATTGGGGTGATTTTTATGGAGTAGATATTAAGGGAAATTATGCTTATGTTACAGATGTTGCTATACCTAATTTAAGGGCTTTAAAGATCTTTAATATAAGCGATCCTTATAATGTGAATATGACTGCTTTCTATCCCATTGATACCGACTGGTTTTTTGGAGTAAGAGTTTTTAAAGATAATGCCTATATTGCTGCAAAAGATCTTGGGGTTCTTATCATTGATGTTTCCAACCCCAGCGGCTTATTGAAAAAAACAGGCGAATATATACCAAATGGTGATGTTTATGATATATTAATTGATGAAGAAAAAGGACAAGCATTTATCTGCTATTCTAATGGTATTGATCTTATCGATATTGCTAATCCTTCATCTCCAAAAATGCTTGATTCCATTTCACTGGGAAATTGTGGAGGGATATCTAAGCACGGAGATTATCTCTATATATGCGATAATGATTATTATGCTGGGATAATAAAGGTTGAAAATAATTCATTGAGTTTAATAAAAAATATTCCATTTACAGAAATGCTTTACGGAACATATTCTTCGGGATTTTTTTTGTATATTTCATTATGTCAAGACCATGATTCTGAAATAAAAGCATTTAATATTCAAGATCCTGAAAATCCAGTTGAAGTAGCATCATATAGTCTGCCGGGTATTGCTATTCCTACTTTTGTTCATGGAAAAGATCTTTATATCGAAAGTATTTATACAGGAATGTTGCTATTGGAAAATGAAGCTGCTTCGGTTATAGAAGGAATTGTTTCGGATACACTGGGGAATAAATTATCAGATATTGATATGAGCATTGATAATCCCTTTCAATTTACCTACAATGCTAAAACAGATAAAAATGGATTTTATTTTTCTCAATTAATTCCGGGAGCAACATATACCACAACACCAAATGATTTTAGGTATCATTTTACACCCGACAAAAGAGAATATTCAAACATTAATGGCAATTATTTAAGTGAGAATTTTACTGCAACTCCAAGAAACACCTGTACTATAAATGGGAATATTCATAATAATTCAGGAAAAGCCATAGGCGGCGTTAAGCTAATATTTTATCTAAATGGTAATTA
>JAGGYO010000086.1 GCA_021162505.1 bacterium | reverse complement strand
CCCTGATTATGGACGGCAACTCCGAGAGAAATTTTTCGGCTTCGAGGAACAAAACGGATTTCGGTTTGTATTTGTCGATAATATTTTTGAAATAGGAGGAGATGTTAACGAATATGTCGCTGTATGCTGAGACTTTTGCATTATTGTCCATCGATTTGACAGTGTAAAAGTCTATAAATTCCAATATTTTTACGCCCTTCATAAGGGTATAAAATTGAATGCCTAAATCTTTATTTCCCTTGAATGGCCATGATTCAAAATTGTCCATCATTTCATTAATTGGGATTTTATCGAATTCGTCGTTATTGGATTTGTTCTTAATGAATTGAAACATTATTTCTAAAATTGTATTGTTTGTCAGATTTTGATTCCTAAGAAGGTCATAAGCCAGATCAATTGAGCCGGGAAGACCGTTTTCATTTGCATCTATCTTTTTTATGAGCAAATGCAGCATAAACTTACCTCCGATTTTTATGTTAATGTAATATAATGGTATTATTTGATTTAGTCAATACCAAAATGAATATAGGTGGTAGATAGGTATGAACATATTTACCACCTATAGTGGAGTATTTTATTGTAATTGAAACAAAAAAATGACTTTAAAATACTGATTATGCTAAACTTAATGCGGTATGCGAGTACCTGAAATGATATTGAAATAAATTCGGCACAGACCCGAGAGTAACAGGAAAGGAGTCATTCCGAACTTGTTTCGGAATCTCATAGACCCTGAAACGAGTTCAGGGTGACATGGAGGGGGGTATTGCTTAATTTGCTCCAGCATCTGATTTATTATCGGTTAATATTTCTATACCTGTCCGCCGGAACTTTAGTGCAGGCGGACCTATTTACCAAATTTAATAAAAATAGATTTGACTTTTGTTCTCCTTTGTTATAAAATACCATGTAATGTTAAACGATTATAAACTTTTACAGGAAAAAAGGGAAGAAAAAATCCTTGCCATAAAAGTTGAACCTAAAAGAAGTAATAAGATTATATATGGGATTCTTTATAATCAAGACTTGATAAATAGGGTGAAATCTATTTCTGGCAGAAGATGGAATCAAGAAGAAAAATACTGGGAAATCCACAGCTTAAGGTACAGTTTTGCAACACATTTATTAGAGGTAGGGACAGATTTAAGATATATTCAGGAACTTTTAAGCCCCAAAAGCTCAAAGATAACAGAGATTTACACTCATGTTAGCAAGAAAAAACTTTCTACAATAAAAAACCCACTTGATACCATTTTAAAAGGAGATGAGATATGAGAATAAAAACAAAGAACATTGATCGCTTAGAGGGAAGTATATGCGAACAATTCGCATATACTTCTCATTTGGTAGGATATCCGAACTGTTCGGATATGAAGGAGTTATATGCCATATACTTTTTAAGGAGGTTACGATGAAAAAGCTGTTAATTTTTGTTCTCATCTTGACCGTTTTGTTTATATCTGGGTGCAGTAAACTAAACCATAATCCCCCTGATTATGTTAGAGATGTGGTAGCTCTTAAAGAAGGGGCAGAAGGGCTTGAGATTTATTTCATTCTAGCTGATTCTTCCGGAGCAATGACTACTTCAGACGGTAAGGTGACCCTTACTATTTACGAGACTTATAGCAGGTGGTCTTCTTGGAGTTCTAAATTTATTGAGAGGGATTTGCCACTGTATTCAAGGTCATTTAACGTCAAGAAAACAGATTTCCGGAAGACGAAGGTCGGAATGGGTGCATTCGAGCATGAAGTAATACTTTATCCAATTGGACGAATAAAATATTCTTCGTTTAATAGAAAGCCTTCAGAAATGACTGGTAAAGTAAAACTGATATTTCAGACACCTGGCGGTCGAATTCTTAAAGGCGAGGAAAGAGTTAGTTTTTAGCTATAACTATGATACGGCATATAACACAGCATAAAAGGTTCATACCATACGGCACTCAGTCAAATTATTACTTCGCAAAAACTTTTTTTATGCTTGGAGCGTTATACGCCATATGGCAGCGAAAGGAGGAAATATGAGAAGAAATGTTTTGATATTATCTATTTTGCTTTTAGTATCTTTTTTAATAAACAGTTGCACAAAGAAACCTGCCAACTATTACAAGAAAGTTGATATTGGGAGCAGACATGAAATAA
This sequence comes from bacterium, assembly GCA_021162505.1. GTDB lineage: Bacteria > AUK180 > AUK180 > AUK180 > AUK180 > AUK180. Next base: position 906 of record JAGGYO010000086.1, on the reverse strand, counting down.
TAGGGAAATATTCTGTTAGTGATAATATGGCAAACAAAGTTAGTTGTTACCACTTTATTTATGATAAAAATGGTAAACTTATAAAAATTGAATATCTTAAAGGTGGTAAATTACAGAACGATTCTTATTTTGGTGTAGCACAGGTCATAATTGAGTATTCAGATGGCTATGAAAAAAGAATTTTTCAGAATGCTTATGGTAAGCCAATGGCTAATTCTGACAGCGTTTATTCTATTAGTCTGAAATTAAATGGAAAAAATTATCCGACATCTCTAATAAATTATGGTAAAGAAGGAAAATTAGTTGCAGATAAAGATGGTGTTGTCCAATATATATGGGTACTTGATAATGAGGGTCGAATTATAAAGTCAATTTACCTTGATAGAAAAGGTAATGAAATTGTAAACAAATATGGAATTTCCGGAACAAGGTGGAAATACGACAAAAAAGGGAATGTGGTGGAGGAAAGATATTTTGGCAAAGATGAGCAGTTGAAGGAGGCTAAAGATTTGGGTTATGCCATAATCCGCTGGAAATATGATGAGCAAGGGAATAAGGTGGAGGTAAGAAGTTTTGGCAAAGATGAGCAGTTGAAGGAGCATGACGATTTGGGTTTTGCCATAATCCGCTGGAAATATGATGAGCAAGGGAATAAGGTGGAGGAAAGATATTTAGGCAAAGATGAGCAGTTGAAGGAGCCTAAAGATCGAGATTATGCCATAATCCGCTGGAAATATGATGAGCAAGGGAATGTAACGAAAACAACCTTCTTAAATCGAAAAGAAAAAGTAGTCTATGAGGATTAATAAATTTTTTGCCATACGGTACTTACCTAAATTATTGCTTCGCAAAAACTGATTTTATGCTGAGAACGTTATGCCTCATTGTAAAAAAGAAACGAAATAT
>JAGGYO010000320.1 GCA_021162505.1 bacterium | reverse complement strand
GTTAAGGAATGAAGTGTAATTTATTGGTTTTGACCCACTCTTTTAACTTTTACAGAAAAAACGGGATTGACTCGGTATTTCTAAAATACCATAATTTCTAAAAAATATTTGAGAAATTAAACATTTAATTATTGAAAGAAAAATGGGGAGGATAGAAATCCTCCCCTAATGATCTACTGTAAGAAGATCTTATACAAGACCTTGTGCGAGCATGGCATCTGCAACTTTGACAAAACCACCGATATTGGCGCCCTTGACATAATTTACCGTACCATCACTTTCTTTTCCGTATTTAACACATGTTCTGTGAATATGTTTCATAATTCCCAACAATTTAGCATCAACTTCTTCTATCGTCCAGGATAATCTTAAACTGTTTTGGGACATTTCAAGCCCTGAAACTGCTACACCACCTGCATTTGCTGCTTTACCGGGAGCAAATTTAATTTTGTTCTTTAATAAATAATTAACAGCATCAGCAGTACAACCCATGTTCGATGTTTCAACCACATATTTTGTTCCATTTTCAACTAATGTTTTTGCATCTTCCAAATTAAGTTCATTTTGCGTTGCACATGGGAAAGCAATATCCATTTTAACTTCCCAGGGTTTTTTGTTTGGGAAAAATTCAGTATTGAATTTTTTTGCATAAGGTGCAACTACATCATTATTCGATGCACGAAGTTCCAGTAAATAATTAATCTTTTCACCGGTAATTCCATCCGGATCATAAATATAACCGTCTGGACCGGAAATAGTAACCAATTTCGCCCCTAATTCTGACAATTTTAAAGCAACTCCCCAAGAAACATTTCCAAAACCTGAGATACCTATTGTTTTACCTTTTAATGAATCGTTTTTTATTTTTAACATTTCTTGTGCAAAATATACAGAGCCAAAACCCGTTGCTTCGGGTCTGATCAAACTTCCGCCATATTCAAGTCCTTTACCCGTTAAAACGCCGGTAAATTCGTTTCTTAATCTTTTGTATTGACCAAAGAGGAAACCGATCTCTCTTGCACCTGTGCCAATATCACCGGCAGGAACATCTGTATTTGGTCCAATATACTTTTGAAGCTCAGTCATAAAACTTTGGCAAAATTTCATAACTTCATTGTCTGATTTTCCTTTCGGATTAAAGTTAGAACCACCTTTTCCACCACCCATTGGGAGACCTGTTAAACTGTTCTTAAATACTTGCTCAAATGCCAAGAACTTTAGAATACTTAGATTAACAGAAGGATGTAATCTTATTCCACCCTTGTACGGTCCAATAGCACTGTTCATTTGAATTCTGTATCCTTTGTTCAATTGAAATTCGCCCTTGTCGTCAAGCCAAGGAACCCTGAACATAAATACTCTTTCTGGCTCTATCATTCTTTCAAGGATTTTTGCCTTTAAGTACTTTGGATTTGCTTCTAAGAAATCCCATACGGTTTCGACTACTTCTTTAACTGCTTGCATAAATTCCGGTTGATTTGGATTTTGTGTATCCACCATTTTCAAAAAGCTTTCCACATTAGACATAAGAACCTCCTATAAAAAAGCTTAAATTATAAATTAAATTATACAATTTTAAATTTTAAAGTCAACCACAGTATTGAGAAAATTTTCACATTTATTAGAAGATATAATACTGCCAAATATATCACATTTTACGGGTTTTAATAATATTATAATATTTTTAAAATCTATTCTTTCGGTAATATAGGAATATTTTTAAATCTTGCTGGCGATACCCCGTGAGAAAGATGCATTAGTTGCCCGGGTTCACCTTTGCCGCAATAAAATGTTCCGTGCATAGTCCATTCATCCTCGCCGCAAATAGCATCACATGAGTTCCAAAAGTCCTTCGTGATCCCGTAATAAGTAGGTTCCTTGACAATACTCTTTAATTCTCCATTTTCAATCTTCCAGCCTATTTCCGTTGTGAATTGGAAATTATTTCTATTATCATCAATTGACCAGGTTTTTGTATAATCAATTAAATACCCCTTTTCAGTAGATCTGATTAACTCTTCCAAGCTTCCTTTTACCGGTTCAATACAGAGATTTGTCATTCTGATAAGCGGGAAATCGCCTGCATTGGTTGCCTTCATATTTGAAGATGGCTCGAGTCCCAATTTTTGAGCGGTAAATCTTGATGTTTGCTGATCAACCAATATTCCATTTTTTATAATGTTAACTCTGTGAGAAGGAATACCTTCATCGTCTACCGGATGGTAGCCAAGACCTCTTTTATCACCGGCATCTGAGTAAATTGTTAAAATATCTGAACCATATTTAAAATTACCAATGTATTCGGGTTTAACAAATGTTTTACCGGCATATGAAAGTTCCATACCGAATATTCTATCGGATTCCGTTGCATGGCCCACGGATTCATGTAATTGTAATGCCAATTGACTTCCGCCAATAATAATATCTGCGTTCTTTTCCGTAATATAAGGTGCATCCAAAAGATCTACTGCTTCCTTAATGATCTTTTCGCTATTGTCAAAGAAATTAAATTTTTCAAATGATTCAAATCCACCGCGCCTACCCGGCATATGCCCTGGATATGTTCTGGTTTGAACTCCTTTCCCATCCGATGATATAACCATCATAGAAGGTCTTACATCATATAAAATGGTATGGGAATATGTTCCTTCGGTATTAGCATAATATTTCTCTTGCTTATAAAAATGAGCAAAAAGCATGGAGTGAACAATTTTTTCTCTTCCAACCATATTCTTGGCTATTTTCTGCATATATTCTATCTTTTCAAATAAGTCCATTTTAAAAGGATCCTTTTCCGGGACAAAAATATATTCACCGACGAAGGGTTTTTGGGGAATATAATCGATCTTGTCATCTTTAAATAAACTTCCTTCTTTGGCATTTTTAACTGCCTTCTCAATAAGTTGGTCTATCTTTTCTTCCTTGATCTCAGTTGATGAAGCAAAACCCCAAGTACCTTTTATAAGAACACGGACCCCAATATGATACTCATCTAAACTATTGCTAACATTTTTTAAATTACCTCTTTCAAAGTATATATTTTCTTGATCGGTTTTTGTGATCCTAATATCTGAAAAGGTGCCTATCCCATTCAATTTATTAATTATTTTTTCTATCATACTTTTCATTTTCCCCTCCTATAAAGTATTGGTCGATGAGGTAATGGAAAAATCCTTTACCAGTACATGCGGCATTAGTTGGCTGAAAATAAAGAAATTTCCGTAATTGGTTGAACTCGGTATGGAAGTTAATTTATTTTCCAGCATTATAATATTTTTTAAAATATTGACTATGCTTTCGGTGAATCTTAGATTTACCACAACATTTTTTATTTTACCATTTTCAATATAAAAAGTACCATCGCGCGTTAAACCGGTAACGGTGGTCTCTTTCGGGTTCATAAAGTTCATATAATGAAGTTTTGAAATATAGAGTCCCTTGTCAATATTAGCGATCATATCCGGAAGTTCGTCCATACCTCGGTGAAGTACGAGATTCGTACCCATATTGCCATTTTCATTCATTTTTAATTTATTTGCATAATAATTATCTACCATGAAATTTTCAAATACGCCCTTTTTAATGATATTCAAATTTGACAAGGTCTTTCCTTCCTGATTATAGAAATATGGTATGGTCCCTTCATTCAAGGGTTCATCTGATAGATCAATATAGTCGGGTAATTCTTTTTTACCTACCTTATCAATAAAATATGATTCTTTTGTATCTATGCTTCTTCCATTTATGGTATGACCCAAATATGTTATAAATTCGCCAATAGCAGCAGGTGACAATATCACAGGATATTTTCCCGGATCAATATTTATTATATCTAACTGGGACAGTTCTACCTTGTTCAGTAATCTTTTCTCAAATCCTTCCTCATTAAAATTGCTGAAATCCGCACCACCAAAAGATTCAATAACGCTTGCCATATTCTTATTGGACATGGATTTTACATCAAGCATAATAGGCGAGAGTTCATAATATTTATTTACACCATTTGAATTAATAATATAGAATTGCACAAAATTCGTAATAAATGTTCCGTAGATTTTATGGTCATATTTTTTAACCTTATTGGCAATGGAAGCCAATATTTCTATTTTTTTTGTTAATGGAACTTGTAGAATATTGTTATTGATAGAGGGTAATTCTTTTACAGTAGTATCCTTTTCAATATCAACAAAATCAGGATCCTCAGGTAAATTATCAATAAATTTATTGACAAACTCCAATTTTGTTTTTAATTTTTTCTCATTGGGTTCTGATATTTCAAAGGAATAAGATTTTTTACCCTTATAAACAGTTGCTTCTAAGGTTAATGAATTTTTAGAAATATTGTAATTGGTCATACTTCTGAAAAATCTATAAAAATCCGTTTGCCAATTGGATAGTGTGAATTTAAACTTAAAATCATCGTATCCTTGAAAAATGCTTTTGAACTTGTTCACCATGTTTTTCATAATGACTCCTATTTTTAAGTTATACAAAATATGTATACTATTTATTTCAATGGTGGAGATGACCGGACTTGAACCGGCGGCCTACGCGTTGCGAACGCGTCGCTCTCCCAACTGAGCTACATCCCCACGAATTTTAATTTTAGATTATTTTACTCTTTTTTTCAAACAAAAAATCTATACTCCGTCTAATATTTTATCTATTCTCAACAAATTACTCTCTACTTTGTATTTATGTACCGTGATATGAGGTTTTGTTATTTCTCCATGAAAATCAGAACCGCCGGTAATCTGAAGATCATATTTTTTACATAATTTCTTAAAAAACACAATATCTTCTTTGCTGTGATGACTGGAATAAACTTCTATTCCCTGCATCCCGTGTTTTACAAGATCTTTGACAAAATCTTTTTGCCCGGCTCTGTCAAAATGCCTCAAAGAATAACTAGGATGTGCTATAACTGAAATAAAGTCATTTTTTTTAGCCACAGACAAGGCATTATAAACGGAATATTCTTTGAATTCAATAAATGCTTTGCTTTTTTTATTCTTTAAAAAATCAATATAAAATTTATAATCCCCATTTTCTATTTCTCTATATTTTTTCAAACGTGGATCATTATCATTTTTCCTATTATGTAAAATTGCCGCGCCGATAGTGGGACCCATGCTGGGAATTATTATTTTTTCACTCAGTACATCCTTCATATTAATAAAAAATCCCAATTCATTTAATTTTGTTATCCTTAATTGAGAGAGTTTCATATATTGATTATTAATTATATCTAAATCATTTTCTAATTCTGGAATTTTACGGATATTATATAAAAGAAGATGAATGTTTTCATGGTGTTTTCCCCTTGTAGACAATTCGACACCGGGTATTGACCTTATTCCCTGATCATCTGAGATTTTTTTGAATTCAAATGTACCTTGGATCTTATTGTGATCAGTAATAGCGGCAATGGTAACATTTTCATCATTTAATATTTTTACAATCTCTTTAATACTATGCTGTCCGTCACCTGAATATTTTGAGTGTATGTGCAGATCACAATATTTTTTCATTATATCTTCTTCAATTCCTCTTTAACTTTTTTCAGGTCCTCAATATATAAAGGTTCCATCCTATTATTCCTTAAAATAAAACTCGGATGGTATATGGGCATTATAATATAATTATCTTTTGGAAAGATTTTCCCCCGTAAATCCCCCATTTTTTTCACCTCCCCAAGCATCTTATAGGAAGCATATCTTCCCAAGGTGCAAATAATATTCGGCTTTATGGCGTCCAATTGAAATTGTAAAAAAGGGTAACAGGCTTTTACCTCATCATCCTCGGGATCACGATTATTGGGTGGTCTGCATTTCAAAATATTCGCTATATAAAAATCACTATCTTTTATCCCAACTTTTTTCAATAATTCACGAAGTTTACGACCAGATCTACCCACAAAAGGGCGGCCTTGCATATCTTCATCATATCCCGGCGCCTCACCAATGAACATTAATTTTGCATTGACAGGACCTTCCCCAATAACTACATTATGTCGACTTCTATAAAGATTGCATTTTTTACACTCATTGATCTTTTTTTTAAGATCATCCAAGTTTTGAATCTCCTTTCGTACCATTTTTCCCTCTATTTTGCTTTTTTCCAATAAAATATTTTTAATTTTCAACGGAGATAACATATTATTTCCCAACTCTTTTTCTCTTTTGAGTATCCATAAAATACTATCCCAGATCTTATCTCGCATTCTTTTCCTCAAGTAGTACAATTACTTGCGACGAAATGGCTTCACCATTCCCTATTATACCAATACCTTCGCCGGATTTAATTTTGAGATTTACTGTATTTGTGGTAATGGATAAAAGATTTGCAATATTATTTTTTATTTTTTCCTGATAAGGAGATAATTTGGGTTTCTCCAAATTGATTATGATATCAATATTTATTATTTCCTTTAACCTATCTTTAACTAATTCCAAGACATTTTTTAATAGTTCTTTACTGGAAACATCCCTATATTTTTCATCGCTTGGTGGGAAACATTTACCAATGTCTCCAAGTGCAAGTGCACCTAAAATCCCGTCCATTAGAGCGTGCAATATGATATCACCATCAGAATGAGCAATAACCCCATAATCAGTGGGGATTTGAACACCTCCAAGAAAGATCTTGTTCCCTTTTCGTGTCCTATGAATATCGTACCCCAGTCCGACTCTCATTTAAACTCCTTGTAATGATAATAGTAATATCTTTTTATTATATCAAAATTTTTCAAAATATCATAATGCCAATCATTTTTTTCTAAGATCGTAATATGATGTTGACAGGCATATTTCAAGCTTTTAATAAAATTGCCGGATATTTTATCGTATCCAATATTATGTGTTAGACACCTGCTGCATACTACTCCTCCATTTTCAATGGAGAAATACTTGGGCCTTGCCAAACCGTTGCCGCATATAGCACAAGAATCAATTTGAGGAAATAAACCATTTTCCTGTAAAACAGAAAGGAGAAAACTATAATACAGCCCTTTGATATTAGATGATCCACTTAGTATTTTATTGAAAACAATGTGAAATATTTTATACTCATTTTTCAAAAAAGGGATATTCTGCAAAAATATATATTTTCTTAGTAGTTCAAAAAGGAGTTCACATTCGATACTCCCCAAACCTTTCGGTAACTCATTGTGTTTAAAACCCTTATAATCATAAATAACTCTAAAGTCTGAATTTTTGGCATAATCCCATAGAAATTCTACATTAGTAAATGTAGTGAACACCGAGGTAAATGGAGATGAATAATGCAATCCTCTTTGTATGATATATGGGAAAACCCCTTCCTCTGATATTATGTTCACAAATTTATCCCAATCATTAATTCGTTTTGAACTAATGATAATTCCTGCGGTTTTCACTGTCGTTATAACATATTTATCTCAATATCGTTTGAACCGATATATGGATTTTTTAAAAATAAACCAAAGAAAATCCCAATGCTACCCGTAAAGTGAAAGATTGGAATAAGAAAAAGATAATGAAAAAATGTGAAAAATGACCAATTGGAAAGGAGCATTGCTATTAAAATATCAAACAAAAAATATGCAAAGAGGATATATTCCAAAGGATCAATAAAAAAGCCCATTATGAAGAGAGGAGCAAACAAAATAAATAGGAATTTAAAAATATTAATGCTTTTAAAATCCTTTTTGGTCTGAATCCCCCTGCCAAAACCCGATTTAAAGATCGTTTTAATAAATTTAATTACACTTAGTTTCATTTGTTTTTCAACAAAGAATTTTGGATCATAGATTATCTTACAACCTCTTTTTTTTGCTTTGTGCAAAAAGGCATTCAGAGCATTGGGATAGATATTTTCATTCAAATTGCCAATTTCAGAGAATACTTTTTTTCTTATGGCAATATTTGAAAATATCAATTCGGAATCGTTCGTTACCCTTCTTTCTCCTCTTTTGGAAAAACGAGGTGCTGAATTACCCGACAAAACCGGAGTTGATAAAATATCATAATAGATCTCTTCCATTTGGGGACCTTCTTGCGGAAGAAGTTGCGGACCGCCTAATATATCAGTATCTTTATTTGAGAATTCATCTTTTATGATCTCAATATTTCCCCAAGCAGGTTGAGAATCTTTATCTAAAAAATAAATTATATCGCCGGAAGCATGGGTAATACCTTTGTTCCAGAGCAATGTGGGATTTAGACCTTTTACCATAATGATTTCCATCCCTTTTTCCTTCCATTTTTTCAAAATATTAATATTATCAGGAAATTTTACCTTTGGTCCTATGAGAACGACCACGGAAATCTTTAACGCCATTTTACTACTCCATTTTCCATAAATTTTGACAAATTATACCATAATTTACTGAAATCATCAAGATACTTTATTAAATTACCCATTCGATTCGGATCAGAACTATATTTACTAATATCTATTTCCATTAAGAATTAGGTCTTTAAAAACGAAAATTTAACACCTCTAAGGCATTTTTATATAAATTTTTGAAAAATACTTGAAAAAAAATGAAAATATCATAAAATATACTATATAATGGAGGTTTCCATGACGAAGAAACGAATAGGTATTCTCACAGGCGGTGGCGATGCACCCGGTTTAAACGCTGTTATAAGGGGAATTACTTATCCATTGGTACTAAATGGTTATGAAGTGATCGGATATCATGCCGGCTGGAAAGGTATCCTGGAAGATGATTATGAAATATTAACTATGGATAAAACAGCTGACATTCAAAGACAAGGCGGAACAATATTGAAGAGTTCAAGAACAAATGTATATAAACGAGAAAATGGCGTCGAAATAGTAAAAGAAAATTTCAAAAAAGCGAATTTGCATGCTTTGATAGCTGTCGGAGGGGACGATACCCTGGGCGTTGCCTATAAACTTTATAAAAAGGGATTGAATATTGTCGGAGTTCCAAAAACAATTGATAATGATGTCAATGCTACTGACTATACCTTCGGTTTCGACACCTCAATAAATAGAGTAATGGAAACCTTGGATTGGCTACATACCACTACAAAATCCCATGGGAGGGTGATGGTAGTGGAAATCATGGGTAGAACCGCCGGATGGATCGCACTACATGGCGGAATAGCCGGTGGCGCACACTTTATCTTGATACCGGAATTTGCTTTTGATATAGACGAACTTTCAAAAGAAGTTTTAAAGGCACATAAAAAACATGGATATGTGATAATCGCAGTTGCAGAAGGAGCGGAAGAGCCGAAACTTCAAAGGCATATAATGCGTTCGCAAGAAAAAGATGATTTCGGACACGCTCAATTATGGAGTGGTATTGGTATTGGAAAGGTACTTGCAAATGAATTAAAAGATAGAACAAATTTGGAAACAAGATCTACGGTACTTGGGCATTTACAAAGAGGTGGGAACCCTTCTGCTTTTGACAGGGTCTTGGGGACAAGATTTGGTGTCAAAGCCACACAGTTGATCTTTGAAGAAAAATGGGGATATATGGTATCACTACAAGGCTCTGGTATTGGATTTGTAAAACTTGAAGATGCAGTATCTGAATTAAAATATGTAACAGAAAAAAGATACAAGACAGCAAAACTCTTCTTCGGATAATAGTATGAATTGGCCAAATCTTTTACAAGGTATTATTCAATCTCTTTCTACTATTTTAATAACATTTTTAATGTTCTATCTCGCAGGATTTTTGAAAAAACGCTTCGGGAAAGATTTATCGGATAAATATTTAAAAGCAGCGAACATTGCCGTTAAAATCACCGAACAAGTTTATAAAAAGACAGAAAATATTTCAAATGAGAAGAAAAAAAATATGGCGATGAACATTGCAAAGGAAATTTTGGAAAAAGAAAATGAGAAAAAAATAGATGATAAGTTACTTGACCGAACTATTGAAGCATCCGTTTATGAAATAGGGAGAAATAAATGAAAAAACTTTTTTTACTAATTATGCTAATTCTATTTGTATCAAGCTACAGTGAAGTTATAGATAAAATCGTTGCCAGGGTCAATGACCAAGTGATTACGGATTTTGATATTCGGCTTTTGCTTTTTATGCAGAGAAATAAAATGTCTTATGATAGCGTACTAAAGCAATTATTGGATGAAAATCTTATTATAGCATCTGCAAAAGATATGGACTATAAGATCCAAGATGAGCAAGTCAATTATAATGTCGATCAGACCATTGCCAATCAAAGAGCAAAATACGGAAGTGATAAATTGTTTTTAGATGCTCTGAAAAATGAAGGATTGATGCTTTCATCACTAAAGGAAAATTATAGAAAACAGATAAAGAACAGTATGTTGAAAGAACAGATATTGGATGATAAAGTTAAGAAAAGAATATCCATAACCACAGATGAAGTATCTAAATATTATGATAATAATAAATCTGAATTCGTGAAAGAACCAATGACATTTGCAATTCGAACGGCTTATGTTTCAGCTATTGATACAAATAAGATGAAATCAATATATAAGAATATTACCAAGGGGAAAAAACCTCCTAAAAATGTGATATCGAAAAAATTTAAGAAATTATATAAAAATCTTTTGAACGAGAATTTTCAGAAATTATTGAATAAAAATAAGAAATATTCCGATTATATAATAAATAAAAAAGGATTGAATTTCTATAAAATACTTAGATGGGATAATGAATATCCCTCTGTTATCTTTTATACGATCCCATTGAGTGCTACTAAAACATCTTTTAAAAATGCCGGGAAAAAAACACGAAATTATATTGAACAGATCAAGCAAGGTGCTGAATTTGAACAGATCAAGACAAAAGCAGATGAGGACTATGACCAATTATTTACTGACGGGAAATATCCGATTACGGCGATTGCGAAAGATTATATTGACAAATTCACTGATGCAAAGAAGAATCAGGTATTTGATTTAAAAACAAACAATGGACTATATATCATAAAGGTCGTAGATATAACAAATATTGAATATTCTCAATTGGGAAAAATATATGATGATATTTACAAAAAGATCTATGAAATAAAATACAAAAAACTTTATAGCGAGCTCATAGAAGATGCAAAAAAGGAAAATTATATAAAGGTGTTCAAATGAATTCATCAAATTTAAATGACAAACAAAAAGATGCTTTGAAGGAATTGGGTAATATTGGTGCAGCACATGCAGCGACAGCATTATCGCAAATGCTTGGTCAAAAAATCCAAATGACCGTACCGAAGGTAAATTTTGTGAAAAGGAGCCAGATCGAAAAATCTGAAAAATCTATATCCAAAACGGGTGTATCCGTTTATACGGATGTTTATGGAAAAATCACCGGAAAGATCCTGCTATTTTTTGAATATCAAAATGCACTGAACCTTATCAAACTTTTAATGCAAAAAGAAAATATTTATAAGATATCCGAGATTGAAGAATCAGCTTTAAAAGAAGTGGGAAATATCCTTTCTTCGTCATATTTGAACGCTATTTCCGGCCTAATTGACGGCGTCTTACTCCCGTCAATACCCTCGATTTCCATCGATTCATTAGCAGGGGTCCTATCCTTTTTTTCTAAAGAATTTAAAGGAGTGATCCAAAATGCATTGTGGATAAAAACAGAATTAAAAAGCGAAACAAGCACTATTCTGGGAGATTTTTTTCTCTTCCCTCATGATACAAGCTTGAATATTATTTTCGATGCAATGAATGTATAGAACAAATGTTTAGATGGATATACGCGAACCTATTGTTGCAGGAAGTTTTTATTTTAATGATGCTCGGAAGATCAAGGAATTTGTTTCCAATAATGAGTGCAATAATTCTCAGAATAATGCCAAAGGAATAATTTCTCCTCACGCCGGATGGATCTATTCGGGAAAAACTGCAATAAAGACCATATGTCAGCTTAAACCCTTTAAAAATATAATTTTATTGGGGGTAAATCATAGAGGATTAGGTGCAGGGATCTCATTATTTTCATCCCAAGGGAAATGGATATTACCCAATGGCGAGGTACACATTAATAAGGATATCAATAATTTCATCTTCGAGAACTCAAATGGAGAAATTCCATTTGATAATAGTTCACATAATCTCGAACACTCTTTGGAGGTTCAAATTCCGTTCCTAATTGAATTATTTGGCAATAATTTTAATATTCTTCCAATTTCAATTTGGGATTACTCCATGGCAGCTTTAGAACATTTGGGAAGTATAGTGATCCAAACTATGGAAAGATTCCCTAATACTGCAATTTTAGCAAGCAGTGATTTTTCCCATTATGAAAATGCGGAATTTGCAAAACAACAAGATGAATTAGCTCTTGACAAAATATTAAGAAATGACCCTACTGGATTTTATAATATAGTAAATACCAATAAAATATCTCTCTGCGGCTTAGGTCCCATTTACACATTATTAAAAGTTGCCGATTATTTTCAATGGAAGGCAGAGATTGTTGAGTATACCAATAGCGGGGAAGCATCGGGTAACTTTTCAGAAGTTGTATCCTATTGTGGAGTTAAATTTGTATGAAAATATCGGCATATAAGTTAAAAACATTTGGTGTCTGCCCATTAAGATACTCATATGAATATGTAAAAGGATTAGGGAAAATATATAAAGAAAATAGTAGCGCATTAAAATTCTCTAATTTGATACATGAATCTCTATTTGAAATAATAGAATTGGACAATATCAAAAAAAATAAAAACATTATTATTAAAAAGGCAAAAGGGCTTGATATTAATAATATTGAATTGGTCCAAAAAGGGATTAACGCTTTGGAAAGATACATAAAAGAAGCAAATGTCTTCGGAAAAGTATATCGAAATGATGAATATGTGAACATTTACTGGGGAGCAAATGAATTCGGTGTTAAAATTGACCGAATTGATATTGATATCGAAAATAAGGAAAAGTTTTTGACCATCGTTGATTATAAAACAGGCAGATCTCTTCCATCTGATGAAGAATTAAAAAATGACATCCAATTAAATCTATATCGTGTTTTGGTTGAGGAAAAATTTAAAATTCCCATAGCCCGGATCATTTATTCTAATGTCAGTTTAAATAAAGATATTATTCTTGAAAGAGGTGATTTTATGCCTACCAGTGAGGTCAAGGCATATATAAGAAATTTCGTAACCAAATTCAATTCATATAGAAGGAACGGCTTCCCTGCAAATACAGGTGCTCACTGTATATATTGCCCTTTTAGGATCATTTGCCCTCATGTAGATGAAAATGTCCGCTACTCAAAGAACAATACTCCCATATTAGGAGAATTGTATAACTTTATAGAGATAACTAAGGAGCTCTCACAAATACTTGACATAGATGAACTAATTACTTCTGTGGAAGAGAACATTAGGATCTTTTCGGGAGCCCATAAAGTACACTTATTAAAATTACCCATTGAAAATAATGATGAACAGCTTGTCCATGTTCTGTCCTGGGAGAAGGAGCATTATTATTTAGATTTGGAAAATACTCCGAAATTATCATTAAAAAAAGAAACTCTTTTAAAACTATTTTATAAACAAGTAGAGATCTTTTTAAAAAACGCGATTTTATATGATAGTGCTAATAGAGATAAAATGAC
>JAGGYO010000334.1 GCA_021162505.1 bacterium | reverse complement strand
TCTTATTCCCATCCCATTTATTTTTATTCAGCTAATTTTTATAAAACCATTGAAGAATTTGAGGAGGTCCTTATGAAGATATTAAAAATTTTCGTAATTTTATTGATTTTTATGATGTTAGTCGGATGTGCAGCAGGTCCAAACGCTCTGGAAAAAATTCCTAATAGGAAAGGAAATATTGCAGGGTTTTGGATGGGGTTATGGCATGGATTGATATCCCCGATTACATTTATAATTTCACTTTTTACAAAAAATGTACGATTTTATGAGGTTCATAATTCAGGCGGTTGGTATAATTTTGGATTTGTATTAGGCGCTGGATTGTTTTTAACCGGCGGAATACTCGGAAAAAGAAAATATAAACACCGTTAAGATAAAAGACAATTTAAAGGAAATAAAATATGATCCCATGGAAAATTCCATTGTCAAATTAATGAGAATAAAGTGAAAATATGTCAATAGAATTTTTAACAAGAAATATTCGTCGATATTTAGTGGGAAAAGAACAAGACTTTACATTTTATCGGGCAAATAATTTTGAATTACCTGAGATTAAAAAGATCGATCTTTATATTCATATTCCATTTTGTAAAAATATGTGTCCTTATTGCCCCTATAATAAAGTAAAATATGATAAAAATTTGGTCTTACCTTTTTTAAATGCGATCTTAAATGAAATTGATCTGTATTATGAAAAATTGGGAAAAATTGAGATCAGTTCAATCTATATTGGTGGCGGTACTCCAACAAATCTCATTGATGAATTGGGGATCATTCTCAAAAAAGTAAAGGATCGGTTCAATGTTACAGGGGATATATGTATTGAGACAAATCCCAATGATATAAGTAGATATGTAGTAAAAAAATTGACAGAATATGGTATTGATCTTGTGAGTTTAGGGGTTCAAAGTTTTAATGATAAGTTTCTTAATTTAATAGGAAGAAATTATAGTTCTCATATTGTCAAGCCCGCAATTGATCTTATTTTACAAGAAAATTTCAAATCCCTGAACCTTGATCTTATGTTCGCTTTACCGGGTCAAAAGATCGAAGATATCCTAATTGATGTAAAAAAAGCGATGAGAACCGGTGCTAATCAGGTAACCGCGTATCCACTATTTACATTTCCCTATTCTACAATTGGGGCATATCTAAAAATAAAAAATGTAAAAATGCCGAATATCATTATGAGACGAAGAATGTATAGGAAAATCCATAATTTATTTACTGACAATGAATTTCAGCGTGTATCCGTGTGGGGATTTAAAAAAGAAAATGCTACTCGCTATTCTTCGGTTACAAGAAATAATTATATCGGTCTTGGCCCCGGTGCCGGTTCAAATGTCCCCGGAAAATATTATCTCAACACTTTTTCGGTAAGCGAATACATCAAAAAATGTTCGCAAAATGTTTCACCAATAGCATTAAAAATGGATTTTTCCAATTTAATGTCATCGTATCATTGGTTTTACTGGCGTCTCTATGATACATATATCCCTAAAAAAGAGCTGTACAGAATTTTTGGAACAAAAAATAAAAAGATCAGTAGAATATTGGAAATAATGAAATTATTCGGGCTGTCATTTGAAAAGAACGGTATGATCGTTTTAAATGAAAGGGGTTCCTTTTGGCTGCATCTTATGCAGAATTATTTTTCTCTAAATTATATTAATAAGGTTTGGACCATTGCACAAAAAGTGCCTTGGCCTCTAAAAATAGAAATATAGAGAACAGATTGACAATGGAGAATTATAAAAAGCAGTGGGATGAGGAAAAGGGTATATGAGTAAATGGGTGAATGGGAAAATGAGTATAAGAGTAGATGGGTAGATGAGTAGATGGGTAGATGGGTAGATGGGTATATGAGGAAAGAAAAAAATATAAAAATTAGAAAAGCCACATAATAGGGACATACCTCGGATGTTTAGGTGTGTCCTGACACCTTTGTATTTACACCTGTTTTCTTTGCATTTTATTCTGTAACTTTGAACCTTGAACTTTTAACCTTCTTTGGTAATATCCCTAATACGGCTAACGCCTCTGAATGACAGGAAATAAGTAAAAAATTTAAAATAGGTGAGAATTCCTGCCTGTGCATTGAACGCAGAGAGGGAGAATTTAAATTTATAATGATATTTCTTGAAGTTTTTTGAAATATTTTATATAATAGCAGATATATACAAGGAGGTATGTATGGTTGGAATAATTATTTTCTTAATTTTTGGCGCAGGAACAGTTGCATTAACTCTATTAGGTATTGGAAACGGATCATGGTGGCCAGCAATAAAAATGTTCATCAAGGGCGGATTACCATTCTTAACAGCCTTCATTGCTTTTATCGCACTTTTTATCGGCATCAATGATATTAAAGATGCAAGTTTAAGGAAAAAAGAACTTTCAATTGAGGAAGAAACAGAAGAAAAAGTCGAAGAAGCAAAAGAGGAAGAGAAAAAAGAAGAATAATATTTTTCTTTTATTATTAAATGTTTACAGGAATTATTTATATAACTGCAAGTTTTATATCTTTGTCGAGCTCATCAAGTTTTAATGAACTTAAGGTGAGTGCTCCCGACTTTAAGAGTGGTAAACTTGGTGAATCCATCGCTATCAATGGTATATGCCTTACCTTAACAAATATCAATAATGACATTTTGTCATTTGATGTTTCTCAAGAGACCATTGCTCGTACGAATCTTAAATTGAACCGTAGCGGTGATATATTAAATATGGAAAGGTCTTTGAAGGTAGGTGAAGATATTTCGGGTCACTTTGTTTATGGCCATGTGGACTGTATAGGAAAATTGATCAATAAATACTCCCATCCCTCTAATATTATATTTAGATTTCAAACAAAAGTTGATGATAAATACCTTGTTGAAAAAGGTTCCATTAGTATTAACGGGGTTTCCTTGACCATTTCCAAGATCATCTCAAAGGGTCTTTTTGAAGTATCAGTGATCCCCGCAACATTGAAAAATACAAATTTAAATATTTTAAAAAATGGGGATACGGTAAACATTGAATATGATATGTTAATGAAGTATATTGTAG
>JAGGYO010000210.1 GCA_021162505.1 bacterium | reverse complement strand
TATAAAAATGAATACTTCTGGATATTTGGAAAAAATATGCAAAATAAATTAATATATATCAAATTAAAAATAAGAAAAACTAATGATCATGAAGAAGCTGTTTGCATGTCTTTTCATGTTGCAGAATATCAAATGAAATTCCCCTTAAAATAAAAATTTTATTTAAAATAACTTTACTCAGGAGGAAGTAACTACCATGGTAACCAATAATAATTCCCACAATTCAAAAATAATAAAACGTAAAGCTACCTATCGTATAAAAGGTGAACCCATAGAAATATTAGAAACAGTCCGGATTAATCTCAAAAATAATGAAGAAATTTTTGATGAGAAATTAGAAGATAAAAACTTAGGAAATATTTACAATCAATATAGAAAAAAACACTCTTTATTAACGCCCAATAGAATCAAAGAAACAAGAGAAAAATATGGGGTAAGTCAGAGGGCTTTCTCTCGAATATTAGGTTGGGGAGAGGTAACTATTCATAGATATGAAACCGGAGCTTTGCAAGACCGGTCTCATAATGACGCGTTAGTTTTGTTAGAAAATCCTGAGAATATGAAAACATTATTGGAAAATAATAAAAACAAAATAAATAAAAAAGATTATATAAATATAAAGGAAAATCTACAAAACTTAATGAAAGATGATATTGATAAAACATTAGAAAAAAATATCACAAAAAAATATTTTAATGAAGTTTTAGACGAATATTGTGGCTATTCTCAATTTAATTACGAAAAATTTGTTAATATGATTTTATTTTTTGCTGTTAATATAAAAAGATTGTTTAAAACAAAATTAATGAAATTACTTTTCTATTCCGACTTCGTTAATTTTCGTAATAATACTTTGTCTATTACTGGATTAAGATACATTAAAAATTATTATGGTCCTACCCCTACAAAGTATGAAATCCTACTTGGAGAACTATTCGAAAAATATATAACCTATCAAGTTGAATATGTTAAAAATTCTAAAGATAATGTTGAAGAATACGAATTTATAAAACCTCTTGAAAAACCGACCATGGACATTTTTTCTCAAGATGAAATAGATAGCATGGAAAAAGTACTAAATACTTTCAAAAACTTCACCTCTGAAGAAATGACCCAACGTTCCCATAAAGAAGAAGCCTGGACAAAACCAAAAGATAAAGAAATTATTAGCTATGAATACGCGAGAAATTTAACTTGTATTTAGCATTAAATAATACTAGATACTAATTGAAATCATAAAAAGCTAGTGGAAATAACAAACTATAATGCATCTAGCCTCTTTTCATCTTTTCCTCAACTCTTTTTAAATCTTTTTCCTTTTTTATAATTTTTTGTTAAAGCTGGAAACCTATTATTCCTGACTCAACAATTTGAGTGGATGTATCTCTTTATATTTATTTGTGTTTTTTACAACAAAGTCCCAAATATCATCTGGGGTTGCCACGCCTACCTTAACACCAAAATCCTTACCAACCTCCGCAAAAGCATCAGCCACAACCCACGAGCATATCGGATATTTATTACCGGGAATTAATCGTCTAAGAAGATATACATCCGAAAATTGCCATCCAAATAGCCATCCTACCATCCTTCCTAATAGCCAGTCCTTAAAATGAGCGGCAATCATACGAAAGTCATATTTTTTGCCAACTTGTTTTTCGGTTTCAGCAACGATATCTTTTATTTGTTCTACAGTAAGATTGGTAGCACGATAGACAGCGACCAAATCTTTCTTGGGTGAGCCATATTGAAACCAAAATTTATGGCGCATTACTTTACATAGCGCTTCTACTACGATAGCTGCTTTAAAATCACCTTTTTTTACGACTAAACCCACATGATTGACCTTGGTTGGTTTTTCTCCTTTAGATCTGGTGAAAAAACGAATGCTTTACTTAGAAAACCAGAACCTCGTGTTGGGAAGATATCTCACGGTTCAAGTAAAATGCTCATAGAATCGCCTCAATTCTATTAATAATCAACAATATTTGTATTCTAAGCGTTAGGATTTCACAAATTTACATTTTTATGTTTTAGATTCTATGAACTTGTGAAACCTGAACTTTTATTCACAATAAAAAATCAAAAGTCGAGTTATGCAAATAAAATCATTTATCTTCTTTTCTTTTTTTGGGTTATGATAAGATAAATATTCCAATGACATACGGTAGTAAAACCAGCAATGCCATGAGAGGATGTCCGGGCTGAGAAGTATTGCGTCTATCCCAGTTAAATAGATAGATTGCCAATCCAAATGCCAACACTCCGCTCGCCAACAGAATAATAAGTGACCCTATTGGATTAAAATCGGCAGTTAGATTTTGAGCCAGTCCCCGGAAAGCATTCATAGCATGGGTAGCCGGTAAAAGAAGAGCGATTTTACTTATTGCTCCCGGTAACATACTGAAGGGCACCATCATTCCACCCAAAATCATCGAAGGGATGAAAACCAACTGCGACCACAACACTGTCATACGCGAACTGGTGGAAATTACTCCAATCAGCACACTTAATCCGGCACAGGCACAAGCAGTCATCATGAATGTTACGATAAAATAAAGCCAATTGACCGGTAATGGTGCATTAAAGAACAAGGGGGCTGTAGTGACAATGATTATAGTCACTACTGAAGAATGTATGATAGTGGTTAATGCCGGAATGACCAGAATCGATAAAGCCGGCACACCATTAATCTTATAGTTGCGAAAAATACCAGCCTCACGGGCTGTTACTAATGGATCAGGCAATCCTAGTATTGTTGCAGCAAGGACAGCAAAAATAGACATGGCAGGGATCATTGTCTCTCGAAAAAGGGGATTGATACCAGTCATAATCAGACCCATCATTGCATAAAAGCCCAGGGGGAAAAGATAGTTCATTAACAGCAAAGTCTTATTTCGAATCCCGGTACGAAACTCAAACAAAAAGTGATTAATAAAAGCGTTCATTGAATACCTCCTGTGGTTGTAATCTCCAAAAAGCGATCTTCCAGAGAAGGCCGTTCTACACGCAAATCGACCAGCAAGTCTTCCCGGGTTTTTATATGGGTTATAATTGCTGAAACAGTAGGCCCGATATCAGTACTATAATAAATAACATACTCTTCTTTGGATATACGCTTGCTCACTGCCGGAAATTTGAGTTCAGGGTCAGAAAGGCTATCACCTTTTGTACGAACAGAAACCTTGGTAAAACCCGCTCCGGTAGCGGTTAGCTCAAGAGGGGTACCGGTAGTCGCAATTTTACCGCGCAGTAAAATTGCCAGTCGATTTGCCATTTCATTCGCTTCTGCCATATCATGCGTAGCGAGAATGATTGTAGTTCCGGAAGATTGCAGCTCACGCATTAGATTATGTAATTCGATACGTGAGGCAACATCAAGACCGGCTGTAGGTTCATCCAAAAATACTACAGGAGGTTTGTGGGCAACTGCCAGAGCAAGCCCCAAACGTCTCTGTTGGCCGGCGGATAGTTGATAATACTGTTCTCTCCTTTTCTCCTTAAGACCAAAACGGTCCAGTAAATCATAGCGTGGTAGCACAGCATGGTAAGAACAGAAAAACTTCATCGCTTCATCAAGAGTAATGCTATCCGGTAAACCTGAATTCTGTAATTGTACACCAATCAGGTTATGCAGTTTTCTCGACTGGCAAGCAGGGTCAACATCCATAATTCGTAATGAACCGCCATCAGGAACGCGTAGCCCTTCCAAACTCTCCAGCGTACTCGTTTTCCCCGCTCCATTAGGACCTAAAAGACCAAATATTTCACCTCGGTGCACTTCAAAACTGATACCATCCACGGCAACAAAATCACCGTAAATCTTACGAAAATCTATGACTTGAATTACCGTATCATTCATGTAATGTTTCTCCTTTATAAAATTCTTTAGATAATTAACCCTCTTTTCATCTCAATTAAGCGTAGTAAAAGTCTCTTTTTAAATATATATTTTACCATTCTTAAAAATTATTCTTTTTTATAATCTGGTGCAAACAATTACACCTATATTTCATCATTACTCTTTATAGTATAATTCTATGTTAAATGTGAAGACACTTAAATTTTAGGTAAAGTTTACACTAAACAATAAGGATAAAATAAATAGGTGTCCGCCCCTATTAGTTCCCCAATCCTGTTGATTTTCAGTATTATTTTTATTCAAAGCAAGGAGATATAGGTTTACAAAATATAAGCAAAAACAGAAAACATAATGTTGTGAAGCTTCAATTATTTGTCCATCACCTTTTCTTTGTTATTTCATCTGCAATCAATTCGACCTGTTTAAGTACAGTTTCCGTTGCAAGTTTTTGCATATCAGGAGGATAACCATATTGTCTTAAAGTACGTTTAACAATTACTTTTAGTTTTGCCCTCGCGCTTTCTTTTATCGCCCAATCAATTGTTGCATTTTGCTTAACTCTTTCAAATAAAACAACTGCCAGTTCACGCAATTTATCTTTTCCCATTAATTCTCTTGCGCTTTCATTGTTAGCAACCGCGGTGTAAAAGCCATATTCATATTCTGATAAACCCATTTCCTCCGGCTCTTTGTCCATCTTTTGGATTTCTTTGGCAATCTCAATCAGTTCTTCAATAACTTCTGCTGCAGTTAAAATTTTATTGTGGTATTTTTTAATAGCATTTTCAAGCATCTCCATCAGAGATTTACTTTGCACAAGGTTACTTTTAATCCTTGATTTTATTTCATTATTGAGCAGTTTCTTCAGAACTTCCAGGGCAATATTTTTATGCTCCATGTTTTTAACTTCCAGAAGGAATTCTTCAGAAAGAATGGATATGTCTGGTTTTTTAATACCTGCAGCATCAAAAACATCTATGACTTGCTCGGTTACCAGTGCTTTATCGATAACTTGCCTTATTACGGTTTCAATCTCCTCATCTGTTCTACCTGATAGTGTACTATCAAACTTTGTTAATCTGGATTTAACGGCCTGAAAAAATGCAATTTCGTCTTTTACTGCTAATGCCTGTTCATGAGGTATTGCGATGGCAAATGCTTTTGATAAAGCTGTTACCTCGTCAATATATCTTTTTCTGCCATTTTCAAGTCCTAATATATACTCCTCAGCCTCAAGAATCATTGATAATTTTCTCGATGTATCCGCCTTAAAATACTCCTTATAAGAAAAACCATAAAACATTTGGGAAACAACT
>JAGGYO010000332.1 GCA_021162505.1 bacterium | reverse complement strand
GTCTACCTCCTTGAAGACCACTCTTCAAGGAGGGCCTTCTTTTTTAATATTGTACTAAACACTTTTTTAAAATGCAAGTTTTTTCTTTCATTATATCTCAACTTGTATTTCGTCATCCCGAGGGAACTTGTTCCCGTAGGGATCTCAAAAATCAGTCAAAAGGTCAAAGGTCTAAAGGTCAAAGGTTCAAAAGAATGGTACTAAGTACTAAGTCATTGGTACTAAGTGGAGAAACCAAATACTTAGTACTGCATACTGCATACTGTTTTTCAATGTGGAGAAACTGAATACTTAGGACTTAGTACTATATACTGCATACTGTTTCTTATCTTCTAACTATTTAAACTCTCAAAGTCGCAGATTAACCCCCTTTAACTTGAAAAAATATGTGTTTTTAATTATAATAGGATATGTTTAAGATTTCACCATCCATTCTTAATGCCGACTTTTATTGTTTGAAGGATCAATTGGATATCTTAAAGGAATTTAATATTGAATATCTCCATATTGATGTAATGGATGGTAATTATGTTAATAATATCTCCTTTGCTTTTCCCATATTGGAGTCCTTAAAGGATAAAGGGTTTAAATTTGATATCCATCTAATGATAAATGATCCTGACAAATTTATAGATCGTTTTATGTTTTATGGAGATATTATTACCATACATCCCAAAACTTCCAATAATTTGGACAAAATTTTCCAAAAGTTTAAAGATTCCCATAAAAAATTGGGATTCGCATTAAATCCAGATGAGGAAATTCCCCTAATAAAAGAATACTTTCAATATATTGATCTGATACTAATAATGAGCGTTTTCCCGGGCTACGGCGGTCAGAAATTTATGCCAAAAACATTAGAAAAGGCACGAAAATTGCAAGAAATAAAGAAAAGGTATAATATTATGCTGGAAATTGATGGTGGAATAGACCTTAATACATTAAGAGATCTTAATAATGACTATGAGTTTGACCTCATTGTCATGGGAAGTGCATTAATGAACAAGAACTTAGTAAATAATTTAGAAAATATAAGGAGGCTTATATGAAGAAACTACTCATATTAGCGGGCATATTGACACTATTTATGCCTATTTTTGCAGGTACATCTTCAACCTTGCTCATAACAAAGGTTGCACCCGTAGGTGATATTGAATTTTCCGAGGACTGGATAGAATTGGAAAATATCAGTGCATTAAATCAAGTTATTAATGAAACATATCTTTTAACCCTATCTAATGGTGACACCTATCCGCTCTTAACCACGGGGGCAGGGACGGCACCTATTACTATGGCTCCAGGTGATTTAGCCGTCGTCCATTTTACTTATGGAACAAATGATACCGCTATAAATGATAATAACCCCGGGTATTGGGATATTTATTTGGATAATACAATAGCATTATCCGCTCAGTACGATATGTTAGCATTAAGTGATGGTTCAACTTATATTGATACACTGTGGTATAAGACAAACGATACTACTTATTTCAATACAGTTGCGGAAAGTTCCATTGTCTCTTTAAACCAATGGGATACTACAACAAGACCGGTATATTATGCTGTTGGTAACGGATTAGCAAGAATGTCAAAAAAGGACAATAACAATGCTTTTGACTGGCAAAATGTAGCATTGAAAGATATGAAACCCGGCACTGACATTACAAAAAACATCGCAATTGAAGATGTTAAATTATATCAAAATTATCCCAACCCCTTTACTTCGGCGGCAGGATCAACCACTATTAAATTTTTCTTACCGGCAAAGGCAAAGGTTACTTTGAAGATCTATACAATATCCGGTGATATCGTAAAAACACTGATAACCGATCTGGATTATACTGCTGGATTCCATACGATCACATGGGATGGTTCAAATGACGGCACAAATTTGGTCCAAAGCGGAAATCTTCTCATTGGACTCAAAGCCGGAACATCTCATAAGGTCATAAAGATGACCTATATTCAATAGGAGTATATGATGAAGAAATTATGTATATTATTATTTGTTTTTGCACTTATATTATCCTCTTTTGCAGCGGAAGCAACAGCAGGGAATGAAAAAGCGGGCAGTGCTATGATGGGAGATTTCCTAAAATTAAACTGGGACCCTGCATCTTATGCACTTGCAGATGCATATTCCGGGTATTCCGATAATTTCGCCGGCTCCATATTTATAAATCCGGCAGGATTAGCAAGATTGTTAAATTCGCAATTCACATTATCCTCTCTTTATGCACCATATACAACATTCAAATATTACTTTGCCGGTGCCGAGCAGAATTTCGGTATTCAAGCATCTATGGCAATAGGCGGCGTTTACCTTGACTGGGGAGATGAAAATGAAACGGATTCCACGGGATATATAACCAATACATTTAAAAATAAAAACACAATGGCATTTGTAAGTTTCGGCTCCGCTCTCGGTGGTGGACTTTACCTTGGTTTTACCGGTAAATTCATTGATCAAACGCTTTATAATACCTATCAGAAAACATTTTTAGCTGATGTTGGTGTACAATTCATACCCCAAGCATTTAATAAGATCGGAATAGGACTCTCGGTCACAAATATTGGTATTTCCAATGCAATGGCTTATAATAGCACAGCACTGAAAGCCCCTACGACCTTTCATTTGGGATGGGTCTTAAAAGCAATTGATACTTATGGCTCAGGTCTTAGTTTTGCTTTTGATAATACTTTTCCAATTGACGGTGCTTATAAATTGAATTTAGGCGCCGAATTGAACATGGGAAATACAATAATATTGAGAGCTGGATATAAAGTTTTGGGATGGGATATCCCAGAATTTACATCAGGTATTGGAATTGTTTTTTCAAATTCCTTAAAACTTGATGTTGCATATTCCAAAAAAGGAAATCTTGGACCATATGAATTAGCATCCGTAAGTATGATATTCGGACAAAAAAAGGAAAATGATTGGGAGAAGGATATTAAAGAACTCAGTGAAAAATTGGATAAATTATCAGAAAAGATCGATACCAATGCAGATATGATCACTGAAAATTCCGAATATATAAATACCAATGTTGAGACAATTAACAACATTTCAGGAGAATTGAAAGACCTTAAGGATATTTTAGCAAAATCCTCAGCAGAGTTGAGAAAAGCACTTAAAGAAACAAAAAAGAAAAATGCCGAAGATCTTGCAAAAAAAGATGCCGAGCAAGAAGCTATGAAGCAAAGAATGGCAGAGGAACAGAAAAAAGCAGTGGAAGATGCTGCAACAAAAGCGGCGAAAGATGCTGCTGATAAATTACGAAAAGAGTATGAAGCCAGAATGAATAAGATAAAAGAAGAGGTTTCAAAAGATAAACACATTGAATTAAAACAAGATAAAAGAGGTATTGTATTAAACCTCCAAGGAATAAATTTTGCATCGGGTAAATCGAATATTCCCGCATATGCTTATCCGACACTTGACAGAGTGGCAAGGGTCTTGGGCGAATATCCCGACTCAAAGATCAGGGTTGAAGGACATACCGATAGTTTAGGTTCTGCAAATTATAATCAAAGCCTTTCCGAATCAAGAGCAAGAGCGGTCATGTTCTATCTCATTAAAACACATGGCATATCCCCTGATAAGATCGACGCAGTTGGTTATGGTGAAAGCAAACCCATTGCCGATAATGGGATACCGGAAGGCAGAGCAAGAAATAGAAGGGTTGAAATTGTTATTATTGGAAGTACGCTTGAAAAAATTTCTACACCAAAATCTACTACTAAGACCGAAAAAGAGGATGCACAAACGCAAATGGGATTAAAGGGCGGAAATATTAAGGTTTATGTAGGTTCATATACTCAAGAAGAAGAAGCTATTAACGAGGTCCATAAACTTCAAAAATTAAATTTTAGCGCTGCATATGTTAAGGTTAGATTAAAAAAATCCGATGGTACATCACAAATAATTTTCAGAGTGAAAATGGGTGAATATGATGAGGAATCAGCGAATAAATTAATTGCCGATCTAAAAGCAAAGGGATTTGACGCCTGGCCAAGAAAGTAATATTTTTTTTACTTATTATATCAATAATGAGGGTCAGCATTTTTTCTGATCCTCAAAGATTGTCACAAGCAAAAATCTACTATTATAGCGGAAAAATTTCAAAAGCATTCATATTGCTGAATAATGTAAATATTAAAAATATGGGAGAAGATGAAGTACTTTTTTTTGCTATTTTGAATTCTGATCTGGGAAATTATTGTAAAGCGAACGATCTCTTCATAGGCCTATCCCCTATTAAAAATAAAGAAAAAGTAGGTATCCCTTTCTTGCGAAATCTTTACAGATGGAAGCGTTTAAGGCAAGCAGAGCTTTATATTCCGAAATTGAAATTAAATAACTATGATTATAATTTAATATGCGGCGAAATATTCAATAATTTAAAAAAATACCCCACTGCTATCGAATACTTCTTGAAAGCAGCGGATATAAGGGAAAGTGCGTTTATTTACTATAATATTGCAAAATGTTATTATCTTCTCGGTAACAAAATAAATTGTGATATATTTATTTATAAGGGCTTAGAAATATCCAAAGGAAGAATGATCAAATTCAACTTGAAAAAATTAAAAGAGCTAGTTGAATAAGTTAATAATTGAGAATTGAGAATTGAGAGTTTAATGCAAAGAGAAATAAAAATTAAGAGTTGAGTTTAAAGACAATTGAAAGACAAAAAAAAGAATGTTAAATAATAGGAGTAAAGAGATTTAATATGAAAGAAGGTTTGGTTTATGAAAAAACATTTGAATTTGCACTGAAGATCATTGAACTTTATAAAAAACTTGTTAATGAGAATGAGTATATTATGTCGAAACAACTTTTGAGATCATCAACAAGTATTGGTGCTAATATAAAAGAAGCATTAAACAGTCAAAGCAAAAAAGATTTTTTATCAAAAATGAATATTGCTTTAAAAAAATCATCAGAAACAGAATATTGGCTTGAACTTTTATTGGCAACGAAATATTTAGATGTGGAAAATGGAGAAAATTTATTAATAAAATGTAAAGAAATTAATAAACTTTTATCTTCCATTGTAAAAACAACAAAAAAAACAATAGAAAAAGGAGTACAAAATGAAAACACAAAGTAAAAATAACAATATTTCTCGATTGTTTTTGCATTTTAATAATTGTCAATTGTCAATTGTCCATTGTCAATTCCTTTTTTTAACCTTTGAACAAGATATTTATAATGGAGGCTGATATGTCAACCAAACGATACTTTTTTAAATGTGTAAAATGCGGCAAGGAGATCCATGAAAAAGAAAACATTCTCACCTGTCCCGAATGTGATTCCAATATGGATGTAATTTATGATTATGAAAGTATTGATCTGAAAGAAAGCAATGATTTTGATATGTTCTTATTTCCCCAGCTTTTACCCAATGACGCGGATAAATCTCTTCTAAGAGTAAAGATAGGCGGGACACCCTTAGTAAAGAGCAGAAATAAAGAAACGCTTTTTTTTAAGGATGATTCGAGAAATCCGTCTTTATCATTCAAGGATAGAGCATCAGCTATCGGTGTTCTAAAAACTATTGAATTGAAAAGAAAAGGGATCGTTACCGCATCGACGGGAAATGCAGCCGCCTCATTGGCTACATTATCTGCTCTTGCCGGGATAAAAGCTGTAATTTTTGCACCGGTATCAGCACCACAAGCAAAATTGGCTCAGATACAGATACATGGGGCATTTTTAGTAAAGGTCAATGGAAGTTATGACGAAGCCTTTGATATTGCTACGGAATTCTCTCAAAAAAGCGGATATTATTTACGGAACACCGGTATCAATCCAATGATGACCGAGGGTAAAAAAACCGTGGCTTTTGAGATTGCCAAACAATTTGATTATGACCTCCCCGAAAATATTTTTGTAAGCGTTGGTGACGGCTGTATTATTGGAAGCGTATATAAGGGCTTTTATGAATTGAAGAAATTAAATAAAATAGAACGGATCCCAAGGATTTTCGGCATACAGGCACATGGTGCTAACCCCATCTTCCAGGCATTCAAGGGAAATTATGACAAAATAGATCCAATAAGATCCTCTACTATTGCAGATAGTATCAATGTAGGCAACCCCAGGGATTATCAAAAAGCCCTGCGGGCGGTCATAGAAAGCCATGGAGAATTTATTGAAGTGGAAGATCGAGAGATCATGGCAGCACAAAGCATATTAGCCAAAGATGAGGGTATCTATGCTGAACCCGCAGCAAGTGCAGCATTTGCCGGATATTTAAAAAAAGGCATTAAAGGAAGAACAGTTGTACTTATAACCGGAAACGGACTGAAAGACATTAATGCGACCATAAAAAGTAATGAATTTGCCTCACTTACCGTTTCTCCCACAGATTACAATATTGATTACATAATGGAAAAGGTGAATAATGAAGTATAAGATCAAAGGGGATAAGATCATTGCACTTTTTGAAAATAATGAAAAACCTCTTGAAAATTTAAAAGAACTGGGAAAAATTGCTGATTCCAATCTGGTTATACTTTCTGCTATTGGTATGATAGAGGATCCGGAGATCGGATATTTCAATGGGAAGGAATATGAAAAAAAGATATTTAAGGGCTGTTTTGAACTATTGGGTTATCATGGGAATATAATATTCTCTGATCATGGATATTTGCCTCATGTGCATATTAGCTTTGCCGATAATGAACATAAGACCTATGGAGGTCATTTGCTTTCGGGAAATGTACATTTAATGAACGAGATTATCCTGCTAAAATTAAACGAAAAATTTCAAAAGGAATTCGATGAAAGAACAAAACTTCAACTCTGGGCATTGTAAAGGATTATTGCTCTTTTCAGGAGGGTTAGATAGTTTACTTGCCTATTATATTCTAAAAAAACAAGATATTGACATTATGGCGCTTATATTTAAAACACCATTTTTTACCGAAGAAAAGACAGTAGATATTGCAAAAAAGAATCAAATTAATTTTCGCATAATAGAATTGGGACAGCCATATATTGATAATATACTTATGAAACCTGCACATGGCTATGGAAAGAACCTAAATCCCTGCATTGATTGTCATGGTTATATGATCACCAAAGCAAAGGAGATATTAGAAAAAGAACATTTTGATTTCATTGCAACAGGTGAAGTTTTAAATCAAAGACCAATGTCCCAAAATAGAAAAGCTCTTATGGAATTGGAAGAATTCACAGGAACAAAAGGACTGATATTAAGACCTCTTAGTGCTAAATTATTGCCTGAGACAGATATTGAAAAGGAAAAATGCATTAAAAGAGATAATTTATTCAGTGTCAACGGACGGAGCAGAAATATACAATTTGAACTTGCAAAAGAATTTGGTATTACAAATTTCAATTCTCCGGCAGGAGGCTGTCTTCTAACCGATCCCGGATATTCAAGAAAAGCAAAGGTTCTTTTAAATTTTTTTGACAGACCTGAAAATGAACTTTTCGAAATGATAAAATACGGAAGAATGTTCCTTTTTCACAAAACCTTGATTATTCTCGGGAGAAACCATATAGACAATACTCGCCTTATGGAATTTTCTCAAGGAGTATATTTTGAACCAATTGATGTCGCCGGACCTTCCGCAAGATTATTAG
This sequence comes from bacterium, assembly GCA_021162505.1. GTDB lineage: Bacteria > AUK180 > AUK180 > AUK180 > AUK180 > AUK180. The sequence continues at coordinate 2,924 of JAGGYO010000332.1, read as the reverse complement.
GTGATTTTCAGGGAAAAGACAAGGTATTCGAATTGATCGCCATCTACAGTGATGCGGAAAATGGAGAAAAAATCCAAATAAAATTTGAAGATTCCCAAAAAATTGATATAATAAAAGATATAACGAGAAGAGATATGTTACGCCGATCTCTTATTTAATAAAAGAGGGACCCATTATGAAGGAGCAGGATGTAAACTTACAGACATATTTGAACAGAATACAAAGTAATTTGTCAGGAGCAGAAGATTACGAAAATGTTCTCAATATACTCTTTGAGAATAAAAATTTTCAGAAGATCCTTCATTATTCTAATTCTGCAATTAAAAAGTTCCCCGAAAACGCTGTCTTTTACTATTGGAATGCCAAAGCAGCATTCGTTCTGGGGAATTTGGAGAATGCATTTTCTACGATCAATTCGGGTCTCGGGATTAGTGAAAAACACCTGGACAGCATAATCCTTGCCATTGATATCTCCAATAAGCTAAATGAAATAGATGCTATGGTAGAGTTCATTCGCATGGGAGTGGAAAATTTCCCTAATAATAACGAGCTCTTGAAAAAAGCTCAAGATTTTTTTCTTTTTAACCTTGAACTTCTAAAAAAATACTATCTTGTTGCACTGAAGGTTTATGAAAGCGGCAAAGAAAAACTCGGGAAGGAACTTATTCATATCTTATTTGAGAATAAGGTTAATAGCGAGACCGCTATAAAACTCTATGTAGAGTTCTATGAATTAATGAAGGGAGATAAAAAATTTCTTGAATTTCTAATCAATATGATCCATGAAAAGAAGATCCATGATGAACAGCTTCTCATGAAGGTCATTGATATTATAACACAGTATAAATTATATAAGACAACCATCATATCTTACTTATCAGAATTTTTTGCTTCTAAAGAAAAATGGAATGACAAATTGCAATTACTATACGAGAATAGCGTAGAATTGAGAATTGCAAGCTATGCGGTTTATAAATTACTTGCTCATAAGTATATGATCTTACAGCAGAAAGATAAAGAAGCTATTAAGGTGATCTTCTCATATTTTCTTTTAGAACCCGATAATAAGGACTCTATTGAATATTTACTGCCTTTTATCCTGGAGAAAAAGAAATTTACAGAAGAAGAGAAAAATTTTTTAAAGATCGCATATAAATTTTTTCCGGAAGATCAGAATATATTTAAAACATTAATTGACTCAAACCTTTTTACTATTGAAGAGAGTATTGAACATTTAGAAAATTTGGAAAACTATTTCGAGCAAAATGCCGATAATGAAAATATTATTAAATTACTGGGTTATACATATTTGGAACTTAAAAGAAAAGATTCTGAAGCGCTTTTCTTATATGAGAAACTAATAAAATATGACTCGGATAATACAGAATTAGTTAAAATACTCACCAATTATTACTTAAAAGAAAGCAGAAAAGGGAAATTAGCCATTATTATTTATGAAAAAGCATTTCATATAGGTATCAAATCTCCGGCTATGCTACAGATCCTTGCGAATTACTATATATCTCGCAATTTGATCAATAATGAGAATATAGCCATTTTTTCTCTGATATTTCACGAGATAAAAAAAGATCCTGAATCTATAAGATCTTTTGTTAATTTATTTAAAGACGGAATTCTTAAAAAAAAGGTCTCCATTAAGAAAGATGTTTTCTTTTTAAAAATGGTTAGAACGGCAATTCAGATAACTAAGGAGAAGGAATTAGAGGAGATCTTTTTAAAGCTCGCTTATGAATTCAAAGATATATCCAATGAGAGTTTTGAAATATACAAAACGCTTTATTCCAAATACCCGAAAAAAAAGGAATTATTAGAATTATTATATTTATGCTATGTAAAAAGAAATATTGTTGATGAAACCGGGGTTATAATTTTAAAACATTTCTATTCCTCTCTAAAAGGAGATTTAAAAAAGCAGATCACCATACTTTTATATCAGTATTTCATTAATCAAAAAGAGCGTGACGAATTTGCTCAAAAGATCATCAGCAGCGGTACCGAGATATTTACCACCTCTGAGTATAATAAAAATTTAGATATACAAAAGCAGACACAGATGCTCTTAAAGCAAAAAAGACAGGATACCGAAGCATTGCTGATCTATTACAATTACCTCCAGATCGACGAAGAGAATACTGCCGTCATTAAAATATTTATTAAAACACTCATTAAAGAAAAAATATTCTCAACAGATTATTTAGAAACTATCAGGACTGCTGTAAAATTGTACCCCGAATGGGAAGAACTTACCAAATATTTTGCACTTTTCCTTGCAAAAAATAAGATCCGCGAAGAAAAATCTTATGAGGTATGGGAACGCTGTCTTTTGAAGGGCTACTTAGAAGATGAGATCATGTTCGAACTCCTCTCCTATTATATCAATGATCAGATCGTAAGTAATCGTACGGAAATGGTTATCAAATTTTCATTATCCAAGGGTTATAAGAATAAAGAAATACTTTTTCTTTATGTAAAATGTTTAGAAGATAGTGGAAATTATCCGGCATTGATTACTACCATTAAGGAACTTTTAGAATTTGATATTACTGAAAAAGAAGAGATTGAGTTCATTGCCAAAACACTTCTCTTTTATGCTCAATTTGAAATACTTTCAAAATTCTTAGAACAATATGAAGATAATTCTATGATCCTTTATTATAAGATTAGGAATTTTTATTATTGGGAAAAACTAAAAGAGCACGCCGAGCTATTGGTAAAACTTGAGAAGATAGAATTTAAGAAAAACATGGCAGATATTTTTGAACTCTATGCCGATTATTATTTTTACGAAGAAAACAATGTAAAAAAGGGTATCTGGGGATATGAAAAATATCTCTCTCATTACCCTAACGATGGTTTGGTATTATATAAGATTGCTTTTCTTTTCTTTGAAAAAAAACAATATC
>JAGGYO010000275.1 GCA_021162505.1 bacterium | reverse complement strand
TGGGATAACAATTGGCTTGGGAAAGGAAAGTTATGACGGAATATCGGGATTGATCTTTAAAAAGAGGGGTAAATTTTTCTCACTTAAGGACTTATTTTATGATATTCTGGGTACTTCCCTTGCAATGGGTATAATATATTCTTTGGATAAGAGGTGAAAATGAAAAGTTATAGAAAGGAACTTTGGTACAACACGCCCAATAGAAGGGCTTTTATAAATATTACATCCGAGGTAAATAAAGCATTAAAAGAAAGTTGTATCAAAGAAGGATTATGTCTCGTGAATGCTATGCATATAACGGCATCTGTATTTATCAATGACGATGAGCAGGGTCTTCACAGGGATTTTGAAAGGTGGCTCGAAAAATTAGCGCCGGAAAAGCCCTATGATCAATATGACCATAATGGTTATGAGGATAATGGTGACGCACACTTGAAAAGACAGGTAATGGGTAGAGAAGTAGTGGTTGCTATAACCAACGGTGCCCTTGATTTCGGACCCTGGGAACAGATATTTTACGGAGAATTTGACGGTAAAAGGAAAAAAAGAGTTCTTGTAAAGATCATTGGAGAATAGATGAAAAGAATTTTAATTTTTGCTTTTATCATATTTATTTTTTTATGTTGAAGGAAAAGAAATTAAATGATATTAAGAATAAATATTGCAAAGAGGCTGCAGAACTTGCGGCAACAAACCTTGCAAGGAAATTGATAAAAATTTTATAGGAGGATGGATATGGCAAAATTAGTTGAATGTGTCCCAAACTTTTCCGAAGGAAGAGATATGGCAAAGATCGAAGAAATAAAAAAGGCAATTTTAACCGTAGAAAATGTAGATCTTTTAGATGTTGACCCTGGAAATGCTACCAATCGTACTGTTTTTACATTTGTAGGTGAGCCCGAACCCGTTTTGGAAGCTGCATTCAGGGCAATAAAAAGGGCAAGTGAATTAATAGATATGAGAACCCATTCCGGCGCCCACCCGAGAATGGGTGCCACCGATGTATGTCCGTTCATTCCAATTGCCGGCATGAGTATTGAGGAAACAGTTGAACTTACAAAGAAACTGGGCAAAAGAGTTGGTGAAGAACTCAATATACCTGTTTTTTTATATGAATATTCTGCAGCGGAAGAAAAGAGAATATCGCTGGCAAGTATTAGAGAAGGCGAATACGAAATAATGGGCGAAAAACTTCAAAAATCCGAGTGGAGACCAGATTTCGGTCCGGCAAAACTCAATGAAAAAGCCGGTGTTACGGCAATCGGAGTACGGGAATTTTTAATTGCATATAATCTGAACCTAAATACGAAAAGCGTAAAAATAGCAAATAAAATTGCAAAGGAGATCAGGGAAAAAGGTAAAAAAGTAAAGCAAGCCGATGGATCAAAAAAGCAGGTTCCGGGTTTATTAAAAGAAGTTAGAGCAGTGGGCTGGTTCATAGATGAATACGGTATTGCACAAATTTCAGTGAATTTAATAAATTATAAGATTACGCCCCTTTGGAAATTGTTTGAAACTGCATCCAATGTAGCGGATAAATACGGAGTGAGAATAACAGGAAGTGAATTGGTTGGTCTTATGCCATTGCAGACATTAAAAGAAGCAGGCCTGCATTTTTTAGAAAAAGCAGGCACTTCTCGTGCGGTTTCCGAAGAAGAAATATTGAAGATCGGTGTTAAATCTCTTGGACTGGCTGAATTATACCCTTTTCAATTGAAAGAGAAAATAATTGAGTATGCAATATCCAAAACCGGTGTTCTGACTTCAAAAGATCTAATATCATTTAACGAAGAACTGGCTTCCGATTCTCCCGCCCCCGGTGGTGGCTCTGTTGCGGCATTGGTCGGCGTATTATCCGCATCACTTATTGCAATGGTAGCGAATCTTACATTTGGAAAAAAGAAATACAAAGAGAATTGGGATAATGTTGAAAAAATAGGCATGAAAGCACAAAAAATAAAGGATGAATTAATAAAGTTTGTTGATTCGGATACAGAGATATTTAGCCGGTTTATGGATGCAAGAAAATTACCAAAGGCAACAAGTGAAGAAAAAGAATTGCGAATTAAAAAATTGGAGGAATTATCTCTTGAAATAACATTATCACCCTTGAACCTATTAAAAAAATTAAAGGAAATACCCGAATTGTTGGAAGATATTGAAAAGATGGGTAATCAAAATTCTATTTCCGATGTTGGTGTTGCAGCAAGCTGTTTAAAAACGGCAGTGGAAGGTGCATATCTTAATATAATTATCAATTTACCATCTCTCGAAGATAATGAAAATAAGCAAAATATTCTAAAAGAATCGGAAGAACTTTATGAAAAATTAGTTAAATCCGGAAATGAAATATTCAATAAAGTTAAGGAGCATTTGAAGGGATAGACTAAACTTTCATGTTTTAAAGCGAGTTCCGATGAATGATGTTAAAAATGAAAAGCTTTGATTATATCTCACCGTATTTTCGTAATTACGAAAATACGAAAATAGCTAAGAGGAGGAATAGATGATAAATGAGTTGGATAAGAGGACTTTGGAACTTTTTAAAATGCTTGGGAATATTACAAGATATGAGATCATTAAGATTCTGTATAAAGGCGAATGCAATGTTGGCAAATTAGAGGAATTGACAGGTAAAAAAATGACTACGGTTTCAAAGCATTTGAGATTATTGAAAGAATTGGATATAGTTTCATTTAAAACTATTGAAAATCACGTATTTTATAGTTTAAAAAAGAAGGAGATAGTGAATCTGATTAGTGATGCAAATGAGATTATGAAAAGGAACAAGGTATGACTACTTTCGTAATTACGAAAATACGACTGT
>JAGGYO010000072.1 GCA_021162505.1 bacterium | reverse complement strand
AGGTTGCACTGCGGACAAATCTATTTTTTAATTCCATTTGATTGATTTTGCTCGTCTCAAATAATTTTTTCATTCATTCTCTCTTTCTCTGTAAATATTTATAAAGACCGGTATTCCGTTTTCACCATTATCTCTAAAGAAGAAATCATGAAATTTATGAAACTTGTAGGAACGAATAAAAATACAATTTTTAAATTGAAGTAGACTTTATATTACGTAATCCAATGGTTATCAATAACAACAAACCCCAAATAGCAATGGTTAAATGTGAACTCAGTCCTAAAAAATTAAAAGTGCTCGAGACAAGCTGCATTATAAAAAGAGCAAGGACAAGTCCACCGATTCTTCCAAAACCACCATATGGATTTACCCCGCCCAAGACTGAAATAAGAATTGTAATTAAAAGGTAAGATGATGCATACCCTGCTTTTGCTGAATTAAAACGTGAGATCATAATTGTTGAAGCTATCCCGCACAACAAACCTGACAAAGCGTAGGTTTTTACAAGTGTCCGGTTAACGTTTATACCGGAAAATCTCGTTGCTATTTCATTCGAACCAATCAAGTAGTTGGCAATTCCAAAGGGAGTTCTCCTTAGTAGGATTGAAACAAATATTGCAAGACCAAGAAAAATAAGAAATGGAACTGGTATACCGAGAAAAAGTCCGTTCCCCAGATATTGATATTCCTCAGGAAAACCGGAAACAACATATCCTTTAGTTACTAAAATACTAATGCCTCCTACCAGTGTCATCGTGCCAAGTGTTGCTAATATTGGTGAAACGCCAATATAAGCAATAAGAACTCCATTAAATATTCCAATTAATAAAGAAACCAGCCAGCCAGCCAGGATGGCCAACAGAATTATGGGAATTGGACTCCCGGTCATTGATTCAGTAATCATTCGGGTCATAATAAAAGCAGAGACAATTCCTGCCATATTCGCAGTTGCAATGATAGATAAATTAATCCCTCCACTTAGCATGGTAATCATGATAGCCAAAGAAAGGATACCAAGTTCAGGTAATTGAAAAGCCATAGACTCAAAATTATTGGCTGTCAACACTCTTCCCGGAAAAAATATGAACAATGAAAGAATAATAAGCAGAAGAGCTATCACTAAAATTGATAATGTCGGATCTTTCTGATATATCGAACGAATATTAAAAAGATTATTATCATTATTATTCAACACAGATTAGTTACCTCCTAAAGCATTTCTTTTACGATTATAGGCATTAATGCCTACGCTACAAATGATAATTAAACCAATAATTAATTTATGCCAATATGATGAAACCCCCATAATAATCAGTCCATTCCATACAATTGCCAGAAGTGCAACCCCCATAGCTGTCCCAAGCACACTACCTGCACCACCTGCCAAGCTTGCTCCTCCAAGAACCGTTGCCGCAATAACTTCTAATTCCCTTCCTACAATGGCATTGGGTTGAACTGAGTGAAGGATTAATACCTGTCCTACAGAACCAATTCCTGATAAAAACCCTATATAACTATAAACAAAAATAGTTAAACCCAAAATATTAAATCCTGCTCTCCTTGCTGCTTCAATATTTCCACCCATTGCAAATATTTTTCTTCCTAATATAGTATATTTTAAAATAATATAAGTCAGGATAAAAACGAGTACCAGTAAAATAACCGGAAGAGGAATACCATAATAAGTTCCATCTGCGGCCGTAAAACTAAAAACATTGTGAGATTGATTAAACCAATCAGGAAAATTGTAAATCCACCTTCCACGTGTGATAAATATTGTAAAACCATAAAAAAGATTTAATGTTGCAATGGTAATAATCATGGCAGGAGCTTTAAGATAATAAATCAAAAGTGCATTTGTACCTCCCAGCACTATTCCAATAATCCCGGCAACCAGAAAAGCACTAAACAAGTTACCACTGTAATTAATGATAACAATTGCCATAATATATTGGGCAACAGTGGCAATTGCAGTGAAAGAAAGATCAATTCCACCAGATATTAGCACAACAAGCATTCCTGCTGCCATTATTCCTAAAAAAGAATAGCTAATCAGGAGATCAAGGAGATTTTCTAATGTAAAAAAATTTTCAGTTGAAAAAGCAAAAAATACTATCAGCGCAACAATGACTAAAAAAAGAAAAAATTCAAATTTCTTAAACATTTTACTCATCTTGTCCATCTCCGATTATTTTGTCATTAAGTTCTTTCTCAGTCACTTCTTCGGGTTGGAATGTTTCCACAATCCTACCTTTTCGCATGAGTAAAATATAATGGCAGTTGTATAAAATTTCAGGCACTTCATCAGATATCAAAATAATTCCAATATTTCGTTGTGATAATTCTCTCATAATTTGATAAAGACTATTTTTTGCAGCGATATCAACACCTACGGTTGGAGAATCCAAAATAAGAATTTTAGGATTGGTTGCCAGCCATTTTGATAGGACAATTTTTTGTTGATTACCGCCAGAAAGTGTTTTTACCGGATTTTCGATATTTGAGGTGCGAATTGATAAAGTATTAATCCAGTGTTGCGCTGTACTTTGTTGCTTTTTTTTGTCAATCATTTTCAGATGATTTAATAATTTTTCAAAAATGGTAACTGTCGCATTATTTTTAATAGTCTGTTCCATAATTAAACCCTGATCAATTCGATCTTCAGGAACATACCCAATTCCTGCTTCAATGGCGCTTTCATTCGATTTAAAATGCACTTGTTTCCCCTCTAATAATATTTGTCCATGGTTCGGCGGGTTCATACCAAAAAGCGAAAATGCCAATTCAGTCCGGCCTGAACCGATCATACCTACTATTCCTAATATTTCACCTTGATGGAGTTTAAAATTAATATCTTCATATTCATTCTTTTTCGATAAATTTTTTACCTCTAATAGCGCTTTCCTATTTTCAACTTTTTCTGATAACTTTTCCTGAACAAATTCCTTGCCAGTCATTAAATAGGATAATTTTTTATCATCAATTTCAGTGCGTTTAAATAAACCCACTTTACTTCCATCCCGAAGAACAGTAACCCGTTCAGATATCTCCATGACTTCATCCAATTTATGACTGACAAATAAAACGGTAATTCCTGCATTCCTTAGTTGTTGAATCACGGAAAAAAGAGCATCTATTTCATGACGTGCCAGAGAAGAAGTCGGTTCATCCATAATAATTAATTGAGCATTTGTCGCAATAGCGCGACAAATGGCTACCAATTGTCTATCTGCAATTGAAAGTGAACCTACAGTTTCATTAAAATCCAAGTTAACTTTAACTTTTTTAATTGTTTCTCTGGCCACATTTTTTATATTTTTCCAATCAACCCATCGAATACTACCTTTAGCATAATAATTCATAAAAATATTTTCCCCTATCGTTAAATTGGGAAAAACAGAAAGGTCCTGATAAATAACCTGTATCCCCTTTTGGATTGATTTAATTGGTGTAAGATAATTTTCTTTTTTATGATTGATAATTATTTCTGCGCCTTTTTCAGGTTGCACAACTCCGGAAATAATCTTAATCAAGGTACTTTTTCCAGAGCCATTTTCACCCACAAGGCAATGTACTTCACCCTTCTTAATAGAAAAATCTACTGACCTTAGCGCATGAACACCGCCATAATTTTTACTAATATTATGCATTGTTAAAATTTCTTCATTCATGTTGGTTTCGTCTCTCCGATTTTTTAATTATAATTCAACAAATTTTATTTTACTCAATATTTCATTTACACTTTTATCATAGCATATTATTTTAAGTTCACGGTAAAATAAGAATAAGGAAAACCGATTTCTATTCTAAACCGATCTCCCTTATTCTTGATTTTATGAATTAGAATCCAAGTTTATCTGCATTTTCAGCAGTAATATTAAGTACGCCATGTAATCTGATAGTTTTTTCTTCAAAATCAACAACGGCTGCACCTAAGCCCGGAATTTCCATTCCATCTTTAATCTCTTCACCATCAAGCAATAATTTAGCAATATAAACCATTGAATATCCTAATTTTTTTGGATCCATCATTGAACCGGTTTGAATCAATCCTGCTTTCAGGTAAGGAGCGGACTGTTCTGGCATAACGCTACCCGCAATAATAATTTTACCTGCCATATTTTTGGCCTTTAAAGCTTCGGCAGCACCAATGGGTCCTAAACTTCCAATTCCGATGATACCTTTTAAATTAGGATATGCTTTCATAAGTTCATTGGTTCTGGTGAAAGAAAGCTCAATACTTTCTCCACAGGGAATTCGGTTGGTTACTAATTTCATATTTGGGTATTTTTCTTTTTGAACTACTAAAGCAGCATCAGCCCAGTCATTGTGGAATTGAACTTCAAGTCCACCTACAAACAAGGCAAATTCTCCTTCTCCATTCATTAATTTAGCAAATTTTTCAAAACTGTTAGCACCCCATACTTTTGGGTCAACTGTTTCTATGTCCCAATCAGCCCCTTTTTGACCTACAGCTTCATTGGTAACCACAATAATTCCTTTTTTTTGGGCTTTCATTAAAACCGGTTCTAATGCTGAAGGGTCATTCGGTGTAACACAAATGGCATCAACCCCTTTAGCAATAAGGTCTTCAATCATTCGGACTTGTTGAGCAGGATCAGGTTCAGTTGGAGCGATCTGGTATGAATTTACATTCAATTCTTCTCCGGCCTGTACTACACCTGATTCTTCGACATTTCCAAAAGGAATACCGGCAATTTTGTAGACATGAACAATTTCATAATCCTGGGCACTCGCCATTCCGGTTAAAAAAAGACCAACTAAAACAACGCCTAGTAAAAGTAATAATTTTTTATTCAATATACCTTTCATAATTTTCCTCCTAATAAAATTTTTTGAGATATTGATATTTTACACTATGTTGCAAATTAAATTCATTTTCATAGCATGATTTTACGATGAATCCCATAAAAATGAATTTAGAATAACTAATCATCACCTCCTTTTTCTTTTTCGACCTAACTACTTACCATGCCTAATGAGTATGTGAATTAGGTTAAAAGATCTTTATATTCACTATAAGCTATTTCACAACCGGATAATTTTTGGGGTTTATAAAGATGGAATTGAAAAGAATATTTTATAATTTCTTTAGCTTCTTCCCAAGAATTAATCTTTCTTCTTGCTATTAACTGGGTTATTAAATTACCGACAACAGTTGCTTCAGGAAGACCAACCATCACTTCTTTGCCAGTGACATTAGCTGTTAGTTGACATAGTGGTTGTGCCTTACTTCCGCCACCGATAATATAAATCTTCTTGATCTCTTTCTTAGTAATTCGTTCAATCCATTCAATATAATACCGATAATTCAGAGACAGGCTTTCATAAATACCCCGTATCATCTGAGCAATATTTTGATGCACAGTTCTTCCTTTTTCCTTTTGATATATTCTCATTGCTGATGGCATATCAATTGAACTAATAAATCGTTTATCATTGGGATTAACAAAGTATCGCCAGGGCTCTTCCTGTACAGCAGCATAATCAGCTTCCTGATAACTGGTCCAAAGACCTTTAATCTTCCATTGATTAACACATTGATTGAACATCCATAAACCGGGCAATATTTTATGATAAAGAATTTCTCCTTTGGCACCACATTCATTAGTAAAATTACCCGCCAGAGAAGCTTGGCTGGTATTAGGTTCATTTAATTCAATCCCAAGAAGAGACCAGGTACCCAGACTAATGTATACATTGCTATTTTTATCCTCCAGAGGAAGTGCTGCAACAGCAGAAGCAGTATCATGGGTAGCAACCGAAATAACCGAAATATCATCGGTAAGGTTACATTCTTTTTTTATTTCCGGAAGAAGATTTCCGATCATTTTGCCCGGCTTTATAATCGTCTGTAGAATATTAGTAGGAATAGATAGTTTTTCTAATATAGTTTTTTCCCATTTCATTTCCCGGGTATTGAAAAATTGAGAAGTTGACGCCATAGTAAATTCATTATACTTTTTCCCTGTCAATAGGAAATTAAAAAAATCAGCAATAAAAAACATTGTTTTTGCTTCTTTTAAAATCCAAGGTTGATTGATTAAATCGGCATAAAATTGAGGAAGAGTATTAAAATTGATAAACTGAATACCGGTCAGGCGATAGATTTCTTCTTTGGGAATGATTTTAAAAATCTTTTTAAAAACGCCATCTGTGCGGTGATCCGTATGATGATAGGTATTGGAAAGCATATTATCATTTTGATCGAGAAGGACGTAATCAACACCCCATGAGTCAATCCCAATACCCGAAATATCACTTTTCAGTACATTACCAACCTGGGAAAGACCATTTTTTATTCCCTGATAAATATTGATTAAATCACATAAAAGATGTCCCTGAATGAAAACCTGCTGATTTCGAAATTGATAAATTTCTTCCAGATCTAATTTTTTCCCATCAAAGTGACCAATATGAAGACGTACATGAGAATTGCCGATATCAATAGCCAAAAAATGCGATTCTCGTTGCATTAATTACACCCTCCTGAATCTAATTAATTATTTCGAGAATAAAAATAGTAGTACAATTAAATATACAAAATGCAATATTATTTAATTTAAGTAAGATTTATTGTTATTCCCTTCTTTCTAATTCTTTATCATACTCTAAAATAAATAAGTAAATAATTTACATTCATATAGTATTTAGTCAAATATTGATATTTATTTCATACCTAACTTTTTAAGAAATTTATTTGCTTCTTTTTCAGAAATTTGATTAGGCTCCTGATTAAACATCCCAGCCATTGCTGAAACATAACAACAAGTTTCAAAAGTTTCAAGCCTAGAAAAAGCCCATTCAATACTTTCTCCGCAAGTAGTTATACCATGATTAAACAACATAAAAGCATTCCTTCCTTTTTTTAACCCTTCTGTAAAAGCATCTGCAAATTCATCTGTACCAGGCATACAATAAGGAATATATTCTATTTCCCCAAGCATAAATATTGTTTCTGGCAAAACTCTTGTAGGAATTTTTTTATGAGTAATAGAATATATTGTTGCCCATTTTGGGTGGGCATGGAAAATACTCTTAACATCATCTCTTTCATTATATATTCTAATATGCATTCTATATTCTGATGAAGGATCAAGTTTACCTTCAATCTTTTCTCCATTTAAATTTAGAATTACAAAATCATTAATAGTAAAAAAATGTTTTACAAAAAATGTTGGAGTAATATATACTTTATCCCCGATTCTAACACTCATATTTCCACCAGTTGATTCTGTAAGACTTCTGTCCCATGTTAATCTAACATATTTAGCTAATTTAGTTAATATTTCTTGTTTTTGCATTTTAAAATACTCCTTTTATTTTTTTATACAAGCCCAAAAATCAAGTAGATTCAATTCTATGCATCTTTGCTTTGATTTTATAGTTTGATATTCAATGTTGGCACTGGCAATTATCTTTCTCCATTCATTTATTGAAATCGCTTTACATATTGCCGTTCCTAAATTTAAACCGATAGCACTCATTTTTTTCTCATTCATATTTTACAAAACAAAAAAGAATTAATATCTATTTTAGAATGGTTTACTCTTGTTTCTTCTGATATAAATTTGATCAACTGCTGCATTGGTATCCCAAAGAGAAAGAAGATAAAGTATAGTATGGGCGATTTCTTTGGGATCTATTAAAACAGAAGGATCCAAATCAGGACGTGCATCAGCAACCATATCAGTATAAACACCACCAGGCAGAATAGCAGAAACCCGAATATTCTGCTCCTGTAATTCAACGGCCAATGATTTGGTCAAGCCCATGACTCCGTGTTTGCTGATTCCATAAGCACATTGTTTATTGTAACCTTTAAAACCAACAACACTTGAAATGTTGATAATATAACCGTTGTTTTTCTCTTTCATCAACTTTATAGCTTTCTGGCAAGCAAGAAAAACACTTCTTATATTAACATTCATTATCTTATCGAATTCTTCAAGTGGAAAATTTTCAGTGTTACCAAACGAAGCAACACCGGCATTATTAATGAGCACATCCAGACGTTGATATTTTTTTTTGATTTGTTCAAATAATTGAATCACTTCATTCTCTTTAGAAAAATCTGCTTTAATTACTACCGCTTCCCCCTTGAAATGATTTATTTCTTCTTTAACTTGCTTCAGTTTTTCTTCATCTCTGGCTACTAAAATAACTTCTGCACCGGATTGCGCTACAGCAATACTAATAGCTTTACCAATTCCTTTGCTGGCCCCGGTCACAAGAACAATCTTATCTTTTAAATTATCAATACGCATTTTATCACCTCTACTAAATTACTTAATTATTATGATTTTTTCACCTTATGTTTTTAATATTTGTTGTTTTATTTGTCAATACCAGATATTAAATTTTTCTCTCTCTTCTTTTCAAAAAGTAATCTTTAGTGTTTTCTCCATAAAGGATTCCTCTTTTCAAGAAAAGCCTGTACTCCCTCTTTGGCATCTTCAGTCAAGCATAAGGAGGCAAAAAGCTCGCCCATATAATCTATCGCT
>JAGGYO010000171.1 GCA_021162505.1 bacterium | reverse complement strand
TCCTACTGGAGGACCTTATAGTAATCCACTTTCATACGATGGAGGTCCTGTGGGTTTCAGTGATAATGGTAATCCCATAGTATATTCAGTTGATTTCTGGAGGTCGGGTTCAGAGGGAGAGGAAGAGACACAGGTGCATTCACCATTGTGGGGGAAGATAGATATAAGGGCTAAATGTCAGGATAAGGGAACATCAGGAGAAGTAAATACAACAACGGGGATTTATAAATTGGAATGGTTAATTAAAAATAAAGATACAAAAATATCATATGGACCATATCAGACATTGACTTTTGATCAGGTTCAACCTCCGAATAATGGAGATCCTGTATTACTTATCTATGACAGACACAATTATAGCTCAGGTAGTCCGTTTTATTACTGGGTGACGAATTATGTAAATAGTTCACATAATGTAGAAGATCGTTATTGGAACACAAAACTCCGCAAAGGGCAGGCATGGGATGGAGATGATGCTGATTTCAATAGTGAAGCAGAATATCCTGATGGAGAGTATCGGGTTTGGGTACTTGCATATGATATAAATGGGAATGGTGGAGATACATTAAATCAAGATGGAGCAGAATATAAGGATATAATCATAGATAATTTCCTTCCTGAGATAAGTAATATATTCGCTTGCTATAAAAAAGGATTTTCAATTAGATATTCCGAGGTTATGAACTACAATAGTGCTACGAATATAACGAATTATAGCCTAATGGGTAATTTTACCTATATTTTTATTAATTCTATAACACAGGATATATTTGATCCGCAAGTTTTTCACATTACCACATCTCAAGAGATGGGATATAATAATTATTACCTTTCACTGTATAATGTGGAAGATTTAGCGGGGAATGTAATTGATACAAATATAACTTTTGCAGGATCTGCCGCTTCTATTCCATTATACGGTATGAAAATAGTCGATTTACCATTAGATAATAATAAAAAAGGAACAAGGGCAGATGAATCATTTAATGATATATTGAATCCGGGGGAAAGAGTTCATTTAAAGCCCGAATTTTTAAATATGTATAATGAAAGTGTTATGATTTATAGTGAATCTTTAGCCAATATGCCGGAATATAATATTATTATTGATACAGGGCTTATCAATATTAATGAATCAGTTGAACCGGATTCGTTAATATCTCTTCCCAAACCATTCAGTATAAAAATTCCTGAGAATTATGATAGCTCTGAAATCGGATTCAAATTAATAAACTCAAATAGTTGTTTAGGAGAATATGTAAAAGATACTATAACTTTTTATGTCCCTGTTAATAAGAGAATAGCTTCGATTTCCGGTGTATCAATTGATGATAGTCCTGAATTGGGAATATACAACACTGGAGATGGCATTGTTGATAATCACGAATCGACAAATGTATATATTTCCTTAAAAAATAACGATCAAGACACCTTAAAAAATGTGATTATAACTACAAAGTTAATGGTAAATGATAATTATAAAGAAGATATTAATTTATCAAACAACCGTCTATATTATGGAAATATAGGACCTTATGAACATAAGATACCTTCAACCTTATTAAAACTTAATACAAACGGGTTCTGGAATAGAGAGGAAGATATTGTTTTAGTAATATCGATTACATATATTTTAAATAATAAGTCATATTGGGAAATGTCAAATTGGTATATTCCCGGATACAAACAATATTCGGATTCTTTAAACTTAGATACTTTATTTTGGCTTGGAGTATTTTCTCCCAACAATGATGGTTATAAAGACTCGATAAATATACCTTTTCATACAGCATACTCATACCCTATAGGTATTACTTATAAGGATACTTCTCCCCGTGATACAACATATCATTATAGAGATAGAGCGGAGAAATTAGGAATGGATATATATCCCGAGAAAGCATATAAAGAATATGACGGTCCTTTTGAAAAAGGGACTAATTACAGTGTTGATTGGGATGGCAATGCAAATAAAGAAATCGAAGACGGAAAACATTATTTAAACCTTAGAGAACCTATAAGTGGATGGTATATATTAGGGTTTTATTTAAGGCACTCGTTCCGCAATCCTCATTGGTTATACACGGAAAATGAGTATTTTTTAAATTCAAATTCAAGTTCAAAATATTCATTATTGATCGATAGAGTTCCTCCCAGTATATTCAATATCGAATGTGACAAACCAATATTTTCCAATGGTGACAAAACAAAAGTAAATTTTTATACAAGTGAATCATGTTCAGTTTGGGTCAAAATATCCGATATTAATAATTCTTCATGGTTAAAAGATTTGGACACTGATTTTGTGCATAATAATAAAGAATTTGTTTGGTATGGCACTAATAATTCCGGTGATGATGTTCCCCCTGGATTTTATAATTTTCATATTTATGCAAGAGATTTTTCAAATCCGGCTACGGAAAAAGTGATTACTTTACAAATTGATAATAGTGTGCCGTACTTAAATATCGAAAAACCGATATGGAATTCATCATACAACGGAGATTCTACAATTTCGTGTATAGCAAGATTTAAAGATAAAGAAGGAATTGAGCAGAACTCGGAAAGCTTGTTTATTAAAAAGCAAGGAGAAAATTATAATTATTATTATTCTGAAATTTCTGGTGATTCTTTATTGCAAGCATCAGTAAATATACCTGACGATGGGAGATATTATTTAAAAGTTATAGTTTATAACATATCAGGTAGAAACTCCACTTGTGAATTACCGTTTTATATTGATAATATACCACCTCAATTAAATATAACAAATCCTCGTAATAATACTACGGTTTCAAACAATGAAGGAAAAATGACTTTTGCATTGCATTATGAGGATAATATTGATTCATTTGTTACATATCCGTTTGATAAAATGATTTTTATTACAATTGAAGATTCATTGAATAATACAATAAAGAAAGATACCATTACAAATTGTTATTATAGAATCAATAAATATTATAATTGGGATTTTAAAGATCAAAATGGAAATCTCATTACCAATGGGAATAATTTTAAGTGTATTGCAACAATCTATGATCTTGCAGGGAATAAGTCACAAGATTCTGTAATATTTAATATGGATTCTCAATCTCCTAAATTAAATGTTATATCTCCTATTGCTCCTAATCCATATGTCAAAGTGGATTCATCATTGGAAATGATATATTCTACAAATGAATTTACTGAATTTGTTATTACGTTTAACAATCAAAGTGGATTTTTGAAAAATTATTTTCCCCCTCCTTGTTCAACTTATTTCTCGGATTGCACATTAAAAATAAGCAAAAATGAGCTTAATAATATTCCGGATGGTGTTTATAATATTAAATTAAGAGCTATTGATAAATATGGGAATGATACTATTATTAGTAATATTTTAGGAGAAGGCATAGAGCATTTGAGAATCGATAGAGAATCACCTGAAATTATTTCTGCTGTATGTGTTCCATGGATAACCAATGAATCTGGCAAAACGGAATTAAGATTAAAACTAAGTGAAAAGAAGGACGCTGTTCTTAATAGGGGCAATGTTAGATTAAAAATATATTTTGATAGTTTAGAATTATTGTATGATACAATAATTAATCCTGGGAACAATATTTTCCAGAAGAATATAGATTTAATAGTAGATACTACAAAAATAGGAATACAGGAATTACATATTGATACAAAAGATAAGTGGGGTAATTCCAATTCGGCGATTTCACAAGTCGCATATAAAAGTCTGGGAACAAAGATTACAAAACCAAAGAATAGTGAAAATATATCAAGCCAAAATGTTATTATTAAGGGTTGGGCTACGGATCCTAATATGTATAATGCTACACCATTTAAATATTTTGAACTATTATGGAAAAGTATGAGTAATAGCCACGATATAAGTGTATCAGATTGGAACAATAATAGAATCTATGTTATCCCTTCATTGAGAGATTCCGTTCATATGAATAGAGGAATAAGAGAAGTAGGTTCTGAGAATATATTGGGTTATTTTAATCCACCTTCTACCGGTAAATATATGGTTAAACTTACAAGCTATGAGCAATCCGGCAATACCCTAAAAGATAGTGTAATTTTTATTGTGTCTGATACAAACGCAAATGGTTTTTCAATTGATACACTTTTTATAAGATTGATAGATTGTGATAATGATGGTAAATTTTCTTCGGGAATTGATACATTGGATTTATATTATAGAATAT
>JAGGYO010000145.1 GCA_021162505.1 bacterium | reverse complement strand
GTTTTACAGACATGAATAGTAAATTTTTCTAAAAACAAAAAATTTGACAAAAAATGGAAAAAATCTTAAAATGTTGATAGAAGGTAAAATAAAGATAGAGTTTTCCCTATTTTGCAATTTAAAATTTGTGGGGGATACACTTGGAACACGCTCTTTTAACTATGAACTATCAAGCCGAATTTGGAATTTGTGAGTTTTAAGGAATTCAATTTCTTCTAAATCAAAAACTGAATTTCTTAATTCTTCAAGCAAGAGGAAAGCAATGTTTTTGATGCTTCCTATTCTCTTCATATCAGAAGCATTTATCAAACCTTTTTCCATAAGTTGATTGATATTGTGACTTATTTGCAGAAGGCTGTAAAAATTTTTTGCTGCCACAATATCTTCACTGAATATGTGTTCCATGTTGTATCCTCCATTCTTTTGCATGTTAAAACCTTCATTTTCAATTTTCCATCTTAATCTACCTCCTTTGTTGGCAACTATATGACAATTGCTTTCATCTATTTTAAAATTTGTTATCCACTTAAATGTTGTTTTTATTTTCTTCTTTTTATTGTATTCGTTGCATTCCAATACATTTAGCAGATGCCCTTCATAATCTATTTCATTAACCCATCTAAAAACCTGCTGAATCTTTTCATCTTCATATTCTTTTCTATTTTCCAAAGATAATTTTTTCAGAACTTCAAATTCCTTGTATATTGTGGGTATAGAACCCTCCTTTAATGTAATAATATATTTCCAATGATTCTTTTCACATATATTTATAACTTTTTGATTTGCAAATAACCCATCTAATAAAAGACATATTCGCATTTGAGGAAAATCTTTCTTTAGTTTATCGGCATATCGATAAAAAGCTTTTAACTCACAATCTTGTTTATCATACTTTTCACCCGGATTTTCTATGAATTCCGTTCCAACGCTTAATGCCAAACCCGATGAAGTTACCAATTTTAATTCTAATACGGGTAACCAATAATATAAAACACCATTGATTAATCGTGTTACACAATTGCCTTTTTTCTCTTTAAATATTAAAAAACCCGATCCATCTATTGCTATTAAATAATATCCGTTCAATCTATATTTTTCCAACCGCTTTTTTCTTATTAAATGCTTGATCATTTTTTTCTTTATATTGAAAAAGTCTTTTACGGGTATTTTTTTCAATAAATCTGCTAATGTTTTGTCATTGGGTGATCGATCTAATTTTTCTTCACATATTATGGAAATATTTCTTATGAATTTTTCCGTGTTAAATTTAAAATTTATTTGTCGTCTTGAACCTAATTTCAATAAAAATAAATATAATCCCGACCAAAATAAAGTCTTTATACCATATTTCGTATAGCTTGAATGCCTTGGATCTTTTATTATCCATTTAATCCATTTATTAAAATCAGGGAAAAAATGTGTTACTGTTTTATAAAATTTTTCTTTTATTTTCATAACTCTTTTTTACCTTTTTCTATTAAATCCGCTTCTATTGAATTTAATATTTCCAATACCTCTTTATGATATTTAACAAACCTTGCTCTCGCTTCTCTGAATTTAATATATCGCTCTGTTAATTTTTGATATTTTAAAATATCTTTCTTTTTTAATGTTTTTATCTTGGTCTTTCCATTTTCCGTATAATAATATCTCCATGCTATATGAAGTTTCCCTTCTCTCATACATTTGCAATTAGGATTTCCACATTTTGTTTTGTTTTTGTATACTCCCCCATTAAGCATTGGATTTCTTTCCATAAATGATTGTCTTAAATCACTCATTTCATCAAAAAGTCCATTCAATTTTTGTCTTAATCTACTTATATCCATAGCATCCTCCATATATTGTTATTATTATAGCATATAATAACAAGTTTGTCAAGTAAAAAATGAAAAACGAAGAAAAAAAATAAAATAATTTGAACAATCTGAAAATAATACGAACTTTTAAATATTTATGTTAAATTAAAGGTGAGAAGAATATTTACTATTCAGTGCTGTACTTTTTATCGTGTTGATATTTTATTACCTTTACCTTCTCCATTGTCACCAGCCCCCCTTGAACACAATCATCAATACAGGGTAATAATTTATTTATTTTATCCTCGTCATCAACTATCTCGATCAAAACTGGTAGATCCTCAGATAAAGCAAGAACATGTGCTGAGTGTATGACCCTGCTATTGGCACCAAAACCCATAACACCGTGAAAAACCGAGACACCGGCAATATTATTTTTTCTCGCATTTAATACGATCTGTTCATAAACGGGTTTACCTTTATATGTATCCTTATCCCCTAAAAATATTCTTAACAGAACTGCTTCACCTTCAAGTTTCATAAAACCTCCATTTATCTAAACCATCTAAAAATATACCTTGACGAGTAAATTCCAAATAAAGTGGCAATCAAGGCAAATAAATTCAGAAAAACTATATTTGAGATACCGCTTCTGATACTGCCCTTTAATAAAAGATCAATACTCTCAAATGTATATGTTGAAAAAGTTGTAAAAGCACCCAAGAATCCCACCAGTAAAAACAATTTAAAATTATTTGGAACAATCAATTTGTTAAAAAGATTTACAAAAAGTCCAATAAAAAATGCGCCAAATATATTTATAAAAAATGTTCCCCAGGGAAAAGAAACATTTGTTAATTTATAAAAGTACCTTGATAAACCATATCGAGAAATAGCACCAAAACCGCCACCTAAAAAAATATACATAACTTTTAACATAGAAACTCCCTTTTAAATTATAAAGAAACTTTTATAAAAAGTCAATCTTTTTTCTTCTCTTACTATTTCCTTCTTTACCAGCATATATTTTTTTCTTATTCACTTTTAAATTTCCCGTGAAAATGATATAATTTGACAATGAAAAAATTAAGAACAATAATATTCATTATTTTGTCTATCTTGGGTTTGTTTCTCTTTTTTCCCATACCTGAGAATTCAAAGTTCTCCTTTCTTAATTTTTGTTCTACATGCCCTATTTATCAAGAAGGGATCAGATCAAATGTATCTTTATGGGTCTATTTAAAAAATATCATATACGGTATAATTCTATTTTCCGTCACGACTATCCCTGTATTTGCTACCGCTTCCTTCGTTTCGGCAATTATCAAAAAAAAGATCTATTTACACGATCCTATCTCAGCTTTTTTCTCTGCTTCAATTTTACCCCTTTGTTCATGTGGGGCATTTCCATTTATTGCACATTATAAAGCCAAAGATCAATGGGAAAATATTTCAAAACTTGTTTTTTTGATAACCACTCCCATTTTAAGTCCCGTGATCTTTATTTTATCTTTAAAAATGTTAGGAATTTGGCCCACTATATTGAGATTCGTCGTTTCATTTATTTTTGCTTTCCTAACAGCGTTCCTTATTTATATTTTCACTAAGAAGAAAAAAGAAGAAGCGAAATATTCGAATAAGAAGAACACGATTTTTAAGCCGATAGTGCTTCCTCAGGTAAAAAATACAACATTTTTAAAAACATCGGAAATGTATTTTTATTCACTTTTAAAATATGTTTTCTACGGCATCATCATTGCAGCAATTGTTGTTCTATTGGTTCCAAAAGATTATTCTAAATGGTTCTTTGCAAAAGATATTTTCTCCACTTTTCTTATATCGTGGGTTGGGATACCCATTCATCTTTGCAATGGGGGAGATATTATTGCAGTTGCACCATTCGTTTTTTCCGGAATGCCCGTAGGGTTAGCTATTGCCTTTGGAATAACAGGAACAGGAATTTGTTTTACGAGCATTCCTCTACTATATAAGATCCTTACAAAAAAGGGATTCATTATCTTTTTAATTTCCTTTTTGACCCTACCGGCAATCCTTGCACTTCTAACAAAATGGTTGTTCCCAATTATACCATTGGTAAATAGAGGATTTTAATGAAAAATATTTTCATACTCTTGCTTATTATGTTTTTTTCTTTATCAATTTTTGCTCTATCAAACCAAGCTCCAATTATATATAATGTTTCAAAAACAATATCCGACAATACCATGAT
>JAGGYO010000132.1 GCA_021162505.1 bacterium | reverse complement strand
CCGATACTGTTTCGGATACAAACCTTCCGTTTTCGTCCTCATTGACACTTATTAAAAATTATGGAGATTCACTTGATAGTACAAAGATATATCCGAATCCCTGGAATAAAGACCTTAATTGTGATCAGATTACTTTTGCACAATTAACGGAGAATGTAACAATAAAAATATACACGATTGCAGGGAAATTAGTATTGGAATCAGATGCGAACGGTCAATCGGAATGGGAATGGGATATGAAAAATGAAAGGGGTAAGGATATTGCGTCAGGTATTTATATTTGTTATATATCTAATGATAAAGGTGAAAAGAAAATCGGAAAAATAGCGATAATAAGATAGTTGAGAAAATGACGACCATAGCATGAAAGAAGTTTTGAGTTTTGAGAAAAAAATAAAAAGCGATATAGTAACCACGGAGCACTGAAATATCAATGAATAATGAACAATGAATAATGAATAATGAATAATTAAAGAAAATGGAATAACCACAGAGCAGGCAGAGCACTTAAAGCAGTTGAGAATTGAGAATTGAGAGTTAGAAGAAAGCACAAAATTACTTTGAACCTTGAACTCGGAGCCAGGCAAATAAAATATTGTGTCAGGACATATCTAAATGTCCGAGGTAGTGTACCTAATACGGGTAAACCCTGAGCCAGGCACCTCACGGGTAAACCCTGGCGAGAAAAATGTATCCGGTTTTTTTATATTATAACTGAGATATTTTGCCGTAATTCCTTATGCCGGAAAACTGGATTTTAAAATATCAATCGTAATCAATTTCTTTTCTTTTTATAAACAACTATAAAAATGAGAAGAATTATAAGTAAATAATGATAAAATAGATTATGTATATCGGAAGCAACAGAATACATAGCAGTAAAATTTTCTTTTAATGCCGTAAAATTATGCATTACCTTTACAATTACACCGTATAAGATCAATAATCCCAATAGGGAAAGAGAAATTTTCTCATACTTTTTGAACAGCAATGAAAAAGAAGCGAAAAGCTCCAAGACAATAGTTAGGACCACGAAAAAGTATTTAAAACTATTAAGTTCTGCAAACTCTTCTACGGAATTATCAAAATTTAATAATCTATAAAGTGTAGCCGATAAAAATGCTGCTAAAAGCGAGTAACGAATAAAATCGTAGAAAATATTTTTCCAATTGTATTTTTTCATCATTCTATTATATCATAAAGTTAAAAAAAGGTTCAAGTTCAATTTGTGCGGATACTAATTGACAAGATGCATGAATAAGTAAGAATGAAGAATTAAAGAAATGTTCGTAGTTTGAGGTTTTTGGTTTGGAGTTGAAAACACTTGGAACTTTTGAACATTTCACCCCGCAGTAGTTTCATGGTGCTGGGTAAACCTTTGAACCAAGAATTTATTACACAATGGTTGGGGAAAAATATTGATTATGAATCGCTGTGACAATACTAATATTTTTCTTTTTTGATCCCATAGGGAGTAAAAGTTCTTTGTTTCTGTTTGTTATCTTTATATAATTCAACATTCTTTTCTGGAACAATTTGTTTAATGTGATACAAATGATATTGAATCGCACGATTGCGAAGCCATTTAAATTTTTCCCCATTATTTTCCAACCTTAATTGTAGATCATTATCCTCACCTGCACCAGGTCCTTCATAGCGCTCATCAAAACCATTTACATCCAAAACATCCTGTTTATGTACAGAAAAATTTGAACCCAAAGCGCTTGGTTTGTTATGAAAAATATTAAATAAGTTCCCTATGTTTCCAAGGCGAAGCCCTTCATATTTCATATTAGAATGAGAAAGAAAAATATTTTTTACATTCAGTAAAGATAAATTTTTGGTCGTCTTTATCTGTTTTGAAAAATTATCATCTAAAAGCACTCTTCTTCCACATAAAACTGTTTTATTTCCTTTATTTCTATAATGGTCTTCTACAAATCTAAAATGCGGAATACAATCTCCGTCAGAAAAAATAAGATATTCGGAATTAGAAGCTTCAATGGCTCTATTTAATATCTTACACTTTCTAAAACCCTTATCTTCTTGTGTGACGAACTGATATCGGATATCATCTCTAAAGGGAAATTCCTCTATAATTTGTTGACTATTATCAGAAGAGCCGTCATCTGCAAAAATCAATTCAAAATCATTAAGGCTCTGATTGTTAAAAGCAGCTAAAATAATAGATATAATATGCGTCATATTATAAAGAGAAACAATGACACTGCACTTTAACATACAAATACCCTCAAATAAAATAAGCTAATCCCATATTTTCTGTAAAAGCTAAAAGAGTGGGTCAAAAGCCATGAATTATGCTTCATTGTTTAATATCTTCATTTTCTTTAAAATTGGAACTTTGCCTTTTCCCTTCATTTTTTACTTCAGGTTTCATATAATTCCTTCCTGTTTGCCAATCATTGTTAAGTTACATCAAATATATCATTTTTTTCGGCAAAAGTCAAATAAATCCCGCACCAATTTTACGGTTCATTCATAAAATAATCTGAATTTATTAAAAAAGGAATTTGAAATGATAAACGAAATTAAACCTACTTCTGAAGAGTTAACATACAGGACTGGTCTTTGCATTTTTAATGATTATCTTAAAAGCATAGGAATTTTGGATTTAATGAAGAAAGAATTATGAACTTCTCAAAAAAATATTGGGATATACCTAATGCTTGATATTTTTAAATAAAATAGTTATAATCAAACATGGATAGTTTGAGTGTAATAATTACCACATTCAATGAGGAGAGAAATATAGGCAGATGTCTCGATTCTCTTTATTGGGCAGAAAATATCAATGTTATTGACTCTTTCAGTACAGATAAAACCGTTGAAATAGTAAATTCCTATGATAAAAATCGGGTGAAGGTTATTCAACATAAATATGAATCTCCTGCTCAGCAAAAAAATTGGGCAATTGAACAGGTAAAGGGGAAATGGATACTAATTCTTGATGCTGATGAGGTTCTAACAGAAGAATTAATTAAGGAAATAAAACAAGTAATTTCTCACCCCAGTAAAACAGGGGAGTCGGTAGCATATAAGATCTACAGAAGTAATTTTTTCCTCGGGAAAAGGATCCGGTTCTCAGGTTGGCAAAATGACTTTGTTATTCGTTTGTTCAGAAAGGGAAATGGTAAATATAATGATGTAATGCTCCATGAGAAGCTTATTGTTGACGGTAAATTGGGAAAACTAAAAAATAAGATGGAACATTTTTCATTCTGGACCGTAGATCAATATCTTGATACCATGAGAAGATATACTTCATGGGCTGCAATGGACAAATTCAAGAAAGGAAAAGGGTCAAATTTCTTTATCATATTTTGGCGAGCTAATTTTAAGTTCTTCCGTAATTATTTTTTAAAATTGGGATTTTTAGATGGTTTTTACGGCTGGGTACTCTGCTCTTTTTCATATCTTTTTGAGATCATAAAGTATGTGAAACTTTATGGTATTTATAAGAAAAAAGATAGAAAGATTCAATGAAAATCCTTCATATCGATCTTGAAACATCTTTAAGAGGCGGTCAAAAGCAGGTAATAAATCTTATTAATTTCAATAAAGATCCTTTCTTTGCAAATTTTCTAATATGTAAAAAGGGTTCGGGACTCCATGAGCATACCAAAGATATGAAGAATAAATATGCCATAAGATTTAACGGTGAATTTGATCTATTCGCTGTTAACGCAGTAAAAAAAATAATTAAAAAGATTAATCCGGATATTATACATTACCATTCGTCACATGCACATTCAGTAGGGTATTTTGCCTTAAAAAATAAAAAAAATATTAAAGAAATATTAACCCGTAGAGTACATTTTCTATTGAATAATAATTTTATTACTAAAAAGAAATATCAAAGAGTAGATCGGATCATTTGTATTTCAAAATATATTAAGAGCATTATTGAAAAAGATAAAAGGATTGATAATAAAAAATTAGCGGTAATTCATTCAGGGGTTGAATTATTGGGAAATGACTTTGATATTTCTTACCTTGAAAATGAATTCATACTCAAAAATAATATTATTAAATTCGGTATGCTTTCCGCCCTGCAGATAGATAAACATAAGGATCTATTGACTATTTTTAAAGCAATAAATATTCTAAAAAGCAAGATCCAGAATTTTGTTTTTTTTCTTGTGGGAAGCGGGAAAGATGAAACAAAACTAAAAAAAATTGCTTTAAAAATGGGAATTTTAAAATATATTATTTTCACAGGTTTCAGAAAAGACATTGGTGAACTTCTCAACTATCTTGATATTTATGTTCATGGTGTTCATAATGAGGGTCTGGGAACATCCATTATTGAGGCAATGAGCACAGGCTTACCGGTAATTGCTACAAATGTTGGGGGTATCCCTGAGTTGATAGAGAATAATGTTAATGGTTACTTATCACCTGCCTCTTCTCCTAAAAGGTTGAGTGAAAAAATGGCTTTGTTAATGAGTGATAAGGAATTGAGAGAAAAGTTCTCAAAGAACAATATGGAAAAGGCAAAGGAATTTTCCATGGA
The DNA here is from genome assembly GCA_021162505.1 of bacterium. GTDB lineage: Bacteria > AUK180 > AUK180 > AUK180 > AUK180 > AUK180. The sequence goes on along the minus strand of JAGGYO010000132.1, from coordinate 264 downwards.
AAAGATGGCAAAAAAAAATTATCAATTATATAGAGAAATAATGAAAAAAGAGGTGGAATGATGGAAAATGTTAATAATAAAAGGGCAAAATTAATATTCTTTGTATCATTTTTTACGGATGGTATTTATTTAATAATTGCATATTTGCTGTCCTCTGTTTATCATTTTATACCCTTATTGCAAGATATTCACCCATTAAAAAATCTCCGTGCCGGCTTTATTATCTCTTTCATTGTTATCTATTTATTTTTGAGAAGGTTAAAT
>JAGGYO010000109.1 GCA_021162505.1 bacterium | reverse complement strand
TAACAAAACTTTCGGGTATGGACATAAAAAAAGAATTTAATATTAATATAAAAAATTTAATTGAGTTTATTAACAATAAATAATAAATGTACTTGAACATATTGGTTTATCTCCATTTTAATTGCTTGATTTTCAAAGAAAATTCTGCTTTCCGTTGAGCATGAAGTAGTTTATATAGTGAAAGCATGTACTATCATTCCTGCTCCGAATCAAGTATGGAGTAAACTCCGACAGGAATCCAGGGTTTCCTTTAATCAAAACATTTGGAGTCAGGCACCTCTCTCATGATGATAGATGGAATGCTTGGTTATTAAGAGCAATTGAAAATTGCGTAGGAATCTCAAAACAAATAAATAATGAGATTATTACGGATTTGTCTTGGGACACACGATGCAAGCAACGAATGTCCCGCCCCTCATAATGACAGAGAAAAATTATTTGCCATAACGCTTTTTTTTACTCATTTTATTCAATTTTTTGGAAAGGAGCCTCAATTGATGCCCATTGTTTATGTTATTGCCAGCCGGCACCGACAACAAGATCTTTATAATAGATCACCGCAAGTTGTCCCGGAGATACGATCTGGGGATTTTCCGAAATATCAAGAAAATATTTCCCATTATTCCCTATGAGTTTTGCTTTATGGTCTTTTGAACGATAGTGTAATTTTACCGCAAGCGGAAGTTTTTGTAATTCATCGATACTGAGATGTAAAACAGGATTTTTTAGATAAATCTTGTTTTTTACGATATGTTCTTTTGTTTCAAGGATTATTTCATTTCTTTCCGCATCGATTTTTTTAATATAAAGCGGCTGAGAGTATGCTACACCGAGATGTTTCCTCTGTCCCACCGTATAATAAATATAACCTTTATGTTTGCCAACTATCTTTTTTCTAAAGAGTATATTGCCTTCTTGACTTTTGAAATTAGAATTATTTTCTATGAAATCGCCATAATGTCCATTTTCAACAAAGCAAAGGTCCTGGGAATCATCTTTATGGAATGGCTGCCCGAAAAAATCCTCATAAATCTTCTGAGTATCATCTTTTACCATTTCACCCAGAGGGAATAATAGTTTTTCCCTGATATCTTTACCCAAAAGGGACAAGAAGTAGGATTGGTCCTTTTTTTTATCCTTTCCTTTCTTTATTAATACGGTATTGTAAAATTTTCCAGGTTGAGCATAATGCCCTGTGCAGAGAAGATCTGCATTATATTTATTTAAAAGTTCGTACATTAGCGGAAATTTAATATCCTTATTACAGTTTATGCATGGATTCGGTGTTTCACCTGAAATATAACTTTCAATAAAATATTTTATAACAATTTCTTTAAATTTTTCTTGAGAATCAATAATATAATATGGAATATTTAGTTTTTTACAAATGAGCGCAGCATGGATGAGATCTTCTGCTGAGCAGCATTTTGAAACATCGTTCCACACTTTCAATGTGATACCGACAACATTATAACCCTGTTCTTTTAATAAATATGCTGTTACCGAACTGTCAATACCGCCTGACATTCCAACCAAGACGGTCTGCTTTGAGGTCATTTTCGAGCTACTTTTTCTTCCAACACGATAATATGAGCATTTTTCAATGAAAAAATAATCTTCAATAGATCAAAATCGGTCATTCCCGTAAATAAGCGAAGATCTTCAATATCCTTTTGATCATCTACAAGTGATAAGACCTTCCATTCATCGGGGTGAAGATTCACATTGTCAATGCTTGCTATATCAATATTCAATTTCAAAATAAAATGTTTATGCGGGATCTCCTGCAAAATCTTTTCCGTCTCATCAATCCGTCGCGAACCTTCCATAATGATATTTTCAATACTAATATTCAATGGGAAAGGAATGTTCTCTTCCTTTTTAACCATTTCATTTGAAAATCGGAAATCTCCTTCGTCCCATGAAAAAATAGAAAATACGGATTCGGACATATAAGCCAGTAATCCCTGTTGAATATCAGCTTCACTCAGACCGTATTTCTCTTTTAATATATCGCCCAACCTCTTTGTTCCTCTTAGCTCTCTTTGTATCCTCAGTGATTCTCTCAATTGGAGTTCGCTAATGACCTTGGAAGAAACCAAAATATCTCCTAATTTTTCTCCCTTGTCCATTTGTCCGGCGAATAAGATATTTCCGTCCTTAAATATTAATGTTTTTCCTTCCCAAGGGTTCCAAACAATAAGTGTTCCGGTTTTTTCTTCTAAATGGAGTAATTGTAATACTTCAGAAAAGGATAAATCTGTCAGGGTTCCTGAAAAACTCATAAACTACCAATTAAATAGATCATCCAACTCATCATCAGACGGGAGATCTTCTTTTTGACCTTTTTTGGTTACCTCGATTTTTTCCAAAATAGGTTTTAATGCTTCCGCTGTCTTTTTTGAATACATCCTAATCAATCCGATTGGTGTTTTATTATCAAAGATGACCACAAGAATTCCGTAAGTTCCAATGGCAAGCATATGAATATTTTCTTTATTCCCTTCATGCAATATCAATGTAAAATCCGGCTCGCCGATCAATTTCGCAAGCTCCGTTGTAGCACCGAAATTCCCAGCTGTAAGTGTACCGAGTAAAATAGGATCAACCATTGACCCGCTCTCTGTATTTGTAATCAATTGCCCAGATTCATCAACAATAAGAATGACAAACGCCTTCGCCTGTTTCTTTAATTTTTCAATGATAACATTCATTTTATTGAGATCTTCGGCTTGTAAAACTTTATTTCCGTGAAACATTAGTCATCCTCCCCCAAACTCTTAAATACAAGTTTAATAATTGTTTTTAAGGTTTCGAAAACCCCTATTCCCTTGACCGCAACTGCTTCAAAGGAAGGTACTTTTCTAAAATTTATTACTTCTTCTAATTGTTGAACTGAAACGATATTTGGAAGATCTCTTTTATTCCATTGCATAACGAGAGGTATTTTTCTAATATCCAAGCCCTGTTCTCTGAGGTTGACCGCCATGTCCTTTAAAGATTCTTTGTTTTCATTGAACCTGTCGATTTGAGAATCGGCAACAAAGACAACTCCATCCGCACCTTTCAAAATAATTTTTCTACTATTGGTATAATATGCTTGTCCGGGAACGGTATAAAGTTGAAATTTTGTATTAAAATTCTTTATTTTGCCGAAGTCCAGAGGTAAAAAGTCAAAAAAAAGCGTTCTTTCTTGTTCGGTTGCCAACGCGATCATTTTCCCTTTATATTGAGGTCCGATCTTTCCATAAATAAATTTTAGATTAGTGGTTTTCCCACATAATCCGGGACCATAAAAGACGATTTTACAAATTATCTCTTTTTTGGCGTAGTTTATCATTGTCATGGCAAAATCCTATTAAAAAATATCATCAAGATCATCTATCATCAATGAATCAAAATCATTTTTTTTGGTCTCATCCTTATTTGATTTCTTGGGTGCTTCTTTTTTCTTTTCTTCTTTTTCGGTTTTCTTTTCTTTGTTTTCCGTGGCCTTCTTTTCGGCAAAGATCTTTGCCTTTTTAACAGTAATTCCCTTGCCCTTTATCACTTCTTCAAAGATTTTTTTCAAGCTTTGATTTAGTTGGTTGGTCTTTTGTTTAACTATACCCAATATAGCATTATTATCAAAAACCGTAATTTCGATAACATAATTTTCAATAGAAGAAATTAAGATATTGTTCTTTTCGCCCTGATGAAAGAGAAGTGAAAATTCTTTTTGGCCAAGAAGGTTGGCAATACCTTTTGTGGTAGCGTAACTTCCTGCTGCCATAGCTGCGATATTTGTATAATCAAAAGCACTGGTATCGCCAATGGTCGTGATGATCTCTCCACCCATATCACATAGGATCACGCAGTTGGCTAAAGAATCATTTAAAAAAATATCAATATCTTTTTTAATATCTTCTATTCTATTGCCTAATTGGGATAACTTCATAATCAGTCGGTATATCCCGCCATCTTTTTATAAAAGTTCCAACTTTTATCAATATCATTTTGAATTATTTTTAAAACATCTTCTTGCAATTTTGGTTTAAAGAGATGTTTAAATCTTCCTTGTGTTTTCAAAAAATCCTCTATGGGTAATTTTTCCTTTTTGCCTTCTGCTATTCTTTTTGAATCTCCTGTCAAACTCCATTCTCCGTTCTCGATCTCAACCAACGGCCAAAAACAGGTTTGTACTGCGATCTTAGACAATTCAAATGAAACATCAGAAGCTATTTTCCATCCCGGAATACAAGGTGAAAAATATACCAAGAAACTAGGTCCGTTGACCTCTATCGCTTTTTTTGATTTTGCCATGGAATCGTTATAATCATGTGGTGCAACACTTGCAGCATAAGGAATATGGTGTGCAGCGACTATGGATAAAAGATCTTTTCTGGGTTGTGTTTTTCCCCAACTCTTTTTGCCAACAGGTGTAGTTGTAGTGTTTGCACCAATAGGTGTTGCAGATGATCTCTGTATACCCGTGTTCATATATCCTTCATTATCATAGCAGACATATAGGAAATTATGTCCTCTTTCCAAAGCTCCGGATAATGATTGAAGTCCAATATCATAAGTTCCACCATCCCCTCCAAAGGCAATAAATTTTGCATCTTTATTTTTTTCAGGAAGTTCACCGGATCTTTTCATTGCTTCATATGCTGCTACAACACCGGAAATTGTTGCTCCGGCATTTTCGAAAGCATTATGTATCCATGGAACATTCCAAGAGGTATAGGGATAAATTGTTGTTGCAACTTCAAGGCATCCTGTAGCATTTGCTACGATTTTTGGATGATCCGTACTCATTAATACTTGTTTAACAATAACAGGAACCGGACAACCCGGACACATCCTATGTCCACCGTTTAGTGGTACTTGTTTATTTATTTCATTTTTTAATATAACAGCCATTATAGCCTCCTTATCTCACACCGAGATAATCAATTGTAAAATTACTTTCCCCGGTGTCTCTTAATTTTTGAAGTTCGCTTATTACTTCTTTGATCATTTCCACATTTGTATCTCTTCCACCTAATCCATGAATAAAACTTTTAATGTAAGGTTTTTTCTCAGCGGCAAAGAATGATGCAAGAATTTCGCCGTAAAGCGGTGGAAATGAACCGAAAGAATCTGATCTGTCAAGAATGATGATCGCTTTGAATTTAGAAAGAACATTTTTTATCTTTTCAGCCGGGAAAGGTCTGAAAAGTCTGGGTTTAACAGCGCCAACCTTAATTCCTTCTTCTCTCATCATATCAATAACATCTTTTACTGTTCCCATGACAGAGCTCATTCCGACGATGACCATATCGGCATCATCGGTTCGATATTCTTCTATGATCTCATATTTTCTATCAAATGTTTCAGCATATTCTTTTTGAATTTTTTCAATAACTGGTATAACATGTTTCATTGCATCGTGCTGCTGCATCTTATGTTCCATATAGTAATCTTGCAGGTCAAGAGGTCCAATTGTATAAGGTTTTTCAGAGGTCAGTAATCCCTTAAAATTCTTTTTACCGATAAATTTCTTTACTTGAGCGTCTTCTAAAGGTAAAACATTTTCCACAGAATGGGAAGTAATAAAACCATCTTGGCATACCATTACAGGCAAAAGTACATCTTTATGTTCTGCAATCCTTAAAGCCATAAAATAATTATCATAAACTTCTTGCGCATTTTCCGAATAAATTTGGATCCAACCCGAGTCTCTTGCTCCCATTGAATCGGAATGATCGCAGTGGATATTGATAGGACCTGATAATGCTCTGTTGACCAATCCCATAACGATGGGTAATCTGGTTGAAGCGGCAATATAAACAATTTCCCACATTAATGCGAGTCCGTTTGCAGCTGTTGCGGTCATTGCTCTTGCTCCAGCTCCCGCAGCGCCTACGGTTGCAGACATTGCAGAATGTTCGGATTCTACTCTCACCATTTCTGTGTCAACCTCACCATTTGCTACATATTCTGAAAATTTCATAACAATTGGTGTCTGAGGAGTTATTGGATAAACAGCAACAACATCAGGATTTATTTGCTTCATTGCAAGTGCAGCAGCTTCTGCACCTGTCAATGCTTCATATTTCGTAGTCATTTTATTTCTCCTCTTTTACCATTTCAATGGCTTTTGTGGGGCATACTGCGGCACAAACACCGCAACCTTTACACTGGAAATAATTCATTCCAACGACTTTATCATCTTTGATCAAAATGGAATTATCCGGGCAAAATTCCCAACAAAAATAGCAATTTATACATTTTTCTGCATTATGAATAGGTTTAAATGTTCTCCATGTTCCCGTTTCATATTCTCTGGAATTCCCTGCATCAAGAAGAAGTCCGCCTATAGGTATTTCTTTCCAACCTTTTTTTATTTCTTTGCTCATTGTTTGACCTCCGAATATGCAGCTTCCAATGCTTGAATATTCTTGTCAATGATATCCTGACCGTATTTTGTGATAAGTTTTTCATGAAGATGTTTCTTTATCTCTCCGATCTCGATCATTTTTGTAATATCACTAAATGCTCCAAGAATTGGAATATTAGGGATATTTTTACCAAGGAATTTAATGGAAATTCCGGTAGCATCAATGGTATATATATTGGCATCCTTTGAACCTAGTTTCATTTTTGTTTTGATCTCCTCCGGTGTTTTGTCCGTATTGATCAAAATTTTCCCGCCATCCTTTAATTCTTCTTCAAAATCAATACTCTCAATAAGAGAAGGATCAATGACGATAATAAAATCAGGATTTGTAATAGCAGTATGGACCCTTACAGGATCATCTGATATACGATTATACACCTTTATTGGTGCACCTTGTCTTTCAGGACCGTATTCAGGGAATGCCTGTACAAATTTGTTGGCAGTAATTGCAGCATCTGCAAGGAGAATTGCACCTGTTTTAGCTCCCAATCCACCTCTGCCGTACCACGTGATCTCAAATATGTTCTTCATGGTATTTAACCTCCGTAAAATAAGTATTATTATAGAATATTTTTCACTTATTTTCAAGTTAAAAAATATAATTTATACCTTATAAAAATTTATAAAACTCTCTATTGCTTCATCGGAAATATTAACCAGCATTTCATTTATCAAAGAATGTAATTTTTCCCTGCTCTCTGCTTTTTCTTTCTTGTCATTTGAATAGATTATCTTATATCTTAGCGTATCAAGCAATGATTCATTATTTTCTTCATTATCATATAGCTTTTCCAATTTATTAAAATATTCAAGGGATTTATTAAAATTATTACTTTCTCCATGAAATATACCTTTCAATAATAATATGCTTTCATTATCCTCTCCCCACTTTTTTTCCAAATCAGCTATAAGTAATTTAGCATCGCTTTTTTTATTTTCTAAAATATAAATTTTGGCAAGTACGCTTTTTGCAGCATCCTCCAAATCCTTACTGCCTAAATTATGAAATGTATCCGTTGATCGTTTTGCGTATTCTTCGGCTTTTTTTAGATCATCCTTCTTCTCAAATATCGTTGCAAGTCCCATATACCCGTATCCGAAGCCAAGATTATTATCAATGATCTTATTCAGTTCTATGTATCTATTCAAATATTCTTCTGCTTTATCTAGTATAAATAGTGAGCCATAAATTTCTCCAATATTATAAAGAGAGATAGCTTTTGAAAGATTCTCTCCCGTTTTTTCAGCGATATCCAAGCTTTTTTTATATGCTTCAAGTGACATTTTATAATTTCCCATTTGAGAGTAATTTCCTGCAAGATTATTGTATATAACTCCCATACCACCGATATCATTGCTTTTTTTATAATGTTCCATTGCTTTCAAATAGTATTCAGTAGATCTTTTAGTATTTCCCTTGTGTGAATAATAGATAGCCATTAAATTGAAGATCCGCGGATTGATCTTTTCTTTGCCTTTATCTTTGCTCTCATTTACTTTCTTTATGCTATCCGTCAAGATCTCTCCCATTTTATTGATGTCTCCCTGCAGGTATTTTACCCAGGCAATTGAGATATTTATTGAGATCTGATCTTTGAGATCATTCTCGCCTGTCAATTTCTTTAAATTATTAAAATATTCCAGGGCTTTTTCATAATTTGCCATTCTTTGATAAACCTCTCCAATGGATTTGTTCAAAGAAAATTTTTCGCTTTCATCTTTGCTGTTTTGCAGGATCTCATTATAATAATTCAGGGCTTTTTTATTTTCTCCAATATGCGAATAGATATTTCCCAGCTCCGTATTTACATTTCTTATGAAGGCAGTCGCAATTCCTGTTGTTGTTTTTGCCAACTTTATTATCTTCTTATAAATGGATTCAGCTTCCGCTAAAGCGAAATTCTCCTGAGCTAACTTTGCAGAGGCATTATAATAATATATGGCTTTATCTATCTTCTGCGCCTTCTCAAAGTGATATGCAAGGAGATTATAATGAGATGCGATATTCTCTTTTAGATTTTCCTCGATCCAGCTTGCAATCTTATTATGTAATTCTCGGCGGATCTTATGAAGAATGGAGCCATATGTTACCTCCTGAATGAGAATATGTTTAAATTTATATTTATTTGTCGCCCCCGCAAGTTTTTCAACATCCCTTTCTAAAAGATTTCTTTCTAATAGATCATCCAATTTTTCCTTATGGAATTTTGGAAAAATATCTCTTATAATACTTTCATCAAAGGTATACCCGATCACAGATGCGCTTTGCAAAAGTTTTTTTTCTTCTATGGAAAGTGCATCGATCCTTGCTTGAATAACAGCATTTACGCTTTTAGGGATATCAACATCCTCGATTACTTTAGTTGCTTCCCAGTGATCGCCCTTGGGAATTAATGTTCCCTTATCAATAAGCGTCTTTATGATCTCTTCGGTATAGAAGGGATTCCCTTCACTATGTTCAACTATCAGATCTTTTAAATAGGATGGTAATTTTTCAATTTCCAAAAGAAGTTCAATGATCTTTCTAGAGTCCTTTTTTTTCAAGGGTTTGAGTTCAATGGTTTGCGTTCTTTCTTTTTCAAGTGAGTTTATAAAGGTTTTCAATACATCACGCTCCCTGTACTCTGGTCTAGTTATAAGTAAAACGAAGGATGAGGAATTTCGGATCCTTTTTAGGATATTTTTTAAAAATTCCAAGGAAGAGATATCTATCCAGTGAAAATCTTCTATGATTATCACCAATTTATTTTTTATCTGTATTTTCTGCAAAATGTTTTCCATTATTGTAAGCAATTGGTTCCTCATTTTTTTAGGTTCCATATCCATTTCTTTTAATCCTAAAAAGTGAAGAATAATATCTAACGCATCTATGTATCCAATTTTCAAATCACCGAATTCACTAATCAAATACCCGCGTATCTTGGATATGATCATATTGAAATCATCACTTTCCTTGAGCTCGAATATATTTCTTATTAATTCCATTATGGGCCAATTACTGAATTTCTCACCATAGGGGAGACACCTGCCTTTCAAGGCAAGGATTCTATCTTTATGTTTTTGTTCAATGGTACCCAAAAACTCGTTGAGTAATCGGCTTTTTCCGATTCCTGCTTCACCGGATATGAGCTCAATAAAGGGAATATTTTCTTTCAATGAAATATTAAAATTATCTATTAATCCGTTTAATTCTCTATCTCTTCCTATCATTGGAATGTGGAGTGATTCAATTCCCCTAATCTTGCCTCTTGTCTTTTCCTTATAAATAAATTTATAAAGGTCAAGTTTGTTTATTTTTCCCTTGAAATTGAAATTTCCCTTTTCCTCAAAATAAAAGAGACCTTTTACAAGATTGAAAACATCTTTTGAAATATAAATAGTATCGCTTTCTGCTTTTTCCTGAATTCTTTCAGCTGTATTTACCGTATCTCCCATAACGCTGTCTTGTGTATAATTTCCACCACCAACCGCACCGGCATAAACCTTCCCATAATGGATCCCGAAACGGAATTGTATATTGCTCTTTGTTAAATAATTGAGTCCCCGCTTTCCTTGAATGAACTCATCTGTGATCAATATAGCCCGTTCGCAATCATTTTCATGTGCCCTAGGATAACCGCAAAGTACTAATACTCCGTCACCCAAATATTTATCGATATGACAATCATATTTTTTTACGATCTCCGCCAAAAGTTTCCAGTACCTATTCAATGTATCATTAACCTGTTCGGGGGTTTTATTCTCACTGAACTTTGTAAAATTTACCATATCACCAAAAATTATGGCGATCTCTCTGAGTTCTGCAAATGGTTCTTCTTCTTCAAGTGCTTGCCCGCAATTACCGCAAAACTTCATAAAATCAGGATTTTCAAAATCGCATTTAGAACATTTTTTCAATATAAATCTCTTCTTCGTTCATTATATAATAAATATTATCAAAAATCAAGTAAAAAAATGAGTGGTGTTTTACTTATTTCACTTATGAAAATATTGTGTAGTATAATAATCTGTTTGGGAAATGAATACAAGACCAATATTTAAAAAGTGTAAAGTTTTTATGCAATTTTTTAAAAAATAAAATAATTTTAAAACTTATGATTGCGTAAGTGTATTTATACTCGCCACCTATATTCCGGCACAAAAATTGCACATTATTAAGTATGAGAATAAACAATTTGTTGAGGACTTATTCAATTTTCAAGCTTAACAAGAATCTTGGATCACTTCAGTTATATTTTGATCCATTCAATATTACTCTGCCTGGAAATACTATTTTCAAATTAAATGTGGATATGAAAAATAATAATACTCAAGTTTTTAAGAAGAACTTTAAAGACATTATCCCCAATCCTATTGAAGAAAAATTATTCGAACACCGAATAAAAGATTTTGAAGAAATAAGTAATGGCAAAAGCATTTTAGATTTTAAATTTCTTTTGTTCTTTTTATACAAATACTTAAATGATGAGAATTTCTCCTTTTATGTTAATGATGAGTTTGAAAAAAATGAAGTAGATCTCTCAATTGGATCTTTGGACTTTTCAAATGTGGAGAATAATAATATATTTGATAAAAGATTTTCTTCTCCTATCATTAACATTTCTAAACATTTAGCAGTAGAACCCGAGAAAAATGAAATAATAATTTTCTACTCTCTCTTTGATATAAAAAATTCACAAGCCAAAGAAGAGCTCTTTAGAAAGAACAAATCATTTCTTGAAAAATTGTATATATATTATCCAAAAGATATTTTTAATCAATAATCTATAAAAAGAAAAGAAATAGATTAATCACTAATTACACGAATTATATGAATTTTAAAATCTTACATTAAATTTTTTTCATTAACTCATAGGCGGCAATGGTAATGCCGTCCCATGTATGATTGATTGTTGGAGTATATGGGATATCGGTTTGATAAAGTTCTAATAATGGTTTATTGATAAAAGCGCTAATAAGATTCAAGTGTCTTAAAATAGGAGCATTACCCCAAATTTCACCACCTTTTAAAATGCTATTTTCGTCGGCATATAAAACAATATTTACTTTCCCGTTATTTCCCGATATCTTTGGAGCATTACTGAACACTATTTTATTATATTTTAATTCCTTGTCATTCGATCCGCTTTTTCCCATATAGAAATTTCCGAGTTTGAGGACCTGTGAATTATTTACAAGCATTCCCGGTTCAAACGCTCCGCAGGCAACCTTACCGATCAACCTGCCAATTCTATTGGCATAGGTCCCCAAAGGAGCATAAATCGGCTTTTTGGTAATATTGAATATATAATTTGCGCAATCTCCTCCGGCATAAATATTGGATATTGAGGTTTCTCCTCTTTGATTGACCTTTATCGCTCCATTTGCCAATTTATCGATATTATTAATGAAATCAGTGTTGGGTTTAAGTCCCGCAGTAAAAAAAACAGCATCAATATTCAATATTCCCTTGCTTGTTTTGATAGTATTATCAAGTATTTCAGGGAAGTATTCCGTACTTTCAAGTACATTTATACCTTGCTTTTTTAAAAAGAAATTCAGATCTTTTCCCGGTAGAATGGAAAAACTTGGTAAAAGATGCTTCTTAAACTCAATTAAATTAACCTTGACACCTTTTTGGGAAAGTTCATATGCTGTTTCAACACCCGTAAATCCGCCACCGATGACCGCTACATCTTTGATATTACCGTCATCAATAAGGGCTTTTGCCTCAAAATAACTTTCCATTGCCGGGGTAAAATGCTTCACTCCCGAAGGAAATGTAATGTATGCCGCTCCGGTAGCAATGATCAACTTATCATAGTGTATAATTTCAGAACTATTGTTTTTCTTATAATGAACTTCTCTTTTTAATGGCTCGACATTAAAAACATTTGCATTTGTGATAATATTTATTCCTCGTTTGGTTTTGAACTCCTCGGGAGTGTAAAGAATAATATCCTCCGGAGAGTGTATTTCATCTCTCAATATGAAAGGTATGCTGCAAGTGGAATAGGATATATAGTCCTTCTTTTCCAAAACAGTAATATTATGTTCTTTATCTATTCTTTTGACCTGTGATGCAGCAGAAAGCCCTGCGGCATTTCCGCCAATAATAACAAAATTCTTAATCATAAAAAATTATTTCTCCACTATCGTGCATTTCTTTTATTCGCACACAAGCATAGATATCAATGTCGGGGAATTTTTCCTTTAGGAGCTCTCTTCCCTGTAAAAAAGAGTTCTCAATAATAGATGCAAATCCGATAATATTTGCCCCTGCACTTTTCATTATCTCCATAAGCGCTAAAGAAGTTACACCTGTTGCGAGAAAATCATCCACAACATAAACGGAATCATCCTCTTTAAGATATTTGGAGGAGACCACGATCTCAACACCATTTTTCTTAGTGGGAGATACGATCTTTCTTGAATAGAGGGGTTCAATTAAGGTAATGGGTACTTTTTTCCTGGCATAAACCAACGGCACCTGCATTTTATCAGCCATTAATGTACCTAATACAATACCCGATGTTTCAATGGTGATGATCTTATTTATTTTACCTAGGAGATTCTTATTTTTCAAATGTTCGATAATATTTTTTGCTATTTTATCAATAAGTGCTACATCTACCTGATGGTCAATAAATGAATCTACCTTTAAAATATCTCCATTCTCGATAACCATCCCATCCTTTAAGATCCGTTCCTTTAAAATTTTCATAGGTTCTCCTTTTTCACATTATATAATAATTTTATTCCTTTTCAAAAAAAAGTTGACTTTTTATTAAAAATTTATTATCATTTTGTATAATAGGAGATTAAGATGAAGAGGAGTTTTTTCGCTTTAGTAATAATTTTGTCATTTATTTCTATGTATGCCGCTCATACGATAGCTATCATGGATTTTAAACCGAAGGGTGTTGATGCAAATAGCGTAAGTATTGTTACAGATCTTTTCAGAGATATACTTTTTGGAAAACATCTTTTTACCGTTGTTGACAGAGCATCTATGCAGCAGATTCTTAAAGAGCAGAACCTTCAACAATCATTGGGGTGTAATTCTGAAGCATGTGCTGTTCAAATCGGTAGAATACTTGGCGTTAATAGCATGATCATCGGGACATTAGGGAAATTGGAGGATGCTTATATTCTATCTATTCGAATGGTAAGTATTGAAAATGCTAAGATCGTTTGGGCAAAAACCGCAAAAATATATGATTTTAACCGTATTGATGAAGGTGTTTCTGCATTAGCGGATGATCTT
>JAGGYO010000097.1 GCA_021162505.1 bacterium | reverse complement strand
TTACTATATTATGACCACTACAAACAGTAAATTTTCTGAGAAAATAGCCGCTAAAATTGAAAAATTACTCCATATAAAAGGTGATTATCATTGGGATGATAATAATAATTTTGTAAGGATCTATATTAAGTAGGAATGAAAAAAGCGGCAAATATCCTTGTAGCAGGTCGTGTCCAGGGAGTTGCATTCAGATTTTACACTGTGGAAAAAGCAAATTCTTTAGGCATTACCGGTTGGGTTAAAAATTTACCGAACGGTGATGAGGTTGAGATTTGGGCAGAAGGGGATGTAGACGCATTAAATGATTTTGTTAACTGGTGCTATAAAGGTCCTTCACACTCTATGGTAACGGATGTAAAATGCACTTGGTACGAAAATATTAGGAAATATTCGGATTTTATTATAAAATACTAATATGAGCGAAATAAATGCCAAGAGCAGGATTGATCAATTAGTCGAACTTTTAAATAAATATTCATATAATTATTATGTTCTTGATAAGCCCTTAGTGAGTGATAGTGAATATGACGAACTCTTTGATGAACTTCTTGAATTGGAACGAGTTTATCCTGAATATATTAGACAGGATTCGCCTACTGAGAGAGTGGGAGCAGAATCATCAAGATCATTCCAGTCATTTATTCATGAACCTTATATGCTGAGTATGCAGAAAGCATATACAATGAAAGAACTGGAGGAATTTGAAAAAAGGATAAACCGCTTCCTGAACCGTGATATTAAAGAGAGCTTTGAGTATTTTATAGAGCCGAAATATGACGGTTTGTCCTGTGAGATAATTTATGAATCGGGGCTTTTTAAAAGAGCAGGGACAAGGGGAAATGGAGCTGTGGGAGAGGATATTTCTGAAAATGTAAAGACAATAAAAAGTGTTCCGTTAAAATTGCCAAAACCCATTTCCATATCAATTCGTGGTGAGATACTTATGAAGAAAAGGGATTTTCTAATACTGAATGAGGAAAAATTGAGATCTGGAGAGGAAATTTTCGCAAATCCCAGAAATGCAGCAGCAGGTTCAGTCCGCCAATTAGATCCCAAGATCACCATGTCAAGAAAATTGTATTTCATCGCTTATGAAATCAAAGGAATTAAATTAAAAAACCAGAAGGAGTCCATAGACCTGTTAAAAGACCTGAAGTTCAGGACATCCAGTGAAATTTATCTCGAAAATAACGCTCTAAACATTTTTAAAAGATTTGGAGAATATAGCGAGAAGAGGGATAGTTACGAATTTGAGATAGATGGAGTAGTGGTAAAGGTCAATGATAAAAATCTTCAAGAACAATTAGGTGCTGTTTCGCATAATCCAAGGTGGTCTATTGCATTGAAATTCAAATCAAGGGAAAAAGAGACAATAGTTAAGAATATAGAATTCTATGTGAGTAGAACGGGAGCAATAACTCCTGTTGCCATACTGGAACCGGTAGAAATAAGCGGTGCCACGATCACCCATGCCTCATTACATAATTATGATATTTTTAAGATATTAAATATAGGCATTGGTGACAAAGTGCTTATCGAGCGAGCAGGAGATGTTATTCCCCATATTATAAAGGTATTGAGACATGTGAATTCAAACACAATAGTTTTCCCAAAATATTGCCCTGCATGCGGAAGTGAATTAAAAAGAGACCCGGATAAACCCATCGTCAGGTGCATAAATATTGAATGTCCTGCACAGGTCAAGGAATTTATTTCTCATTTTGTTGGAAAAGAGGGTCTTGATATTGAAGGGTTGGGGGAAAAGCAGATCGAGAAATTTATTGAAAAAGGTATAATAAAAGAACTTCCGGATATTTTCCTCATTAAAGAGCAGGAAAAAATAAAATTATGGGATGGTTATGGAGAAAGATCTTTCAACAATCTTATTGATGCTATTGATAAAGCAAAGAAAGTACCATTCCACAGATTTTTAACGGCATTGGGAATTAGAGAGGTTGGTAATGTTACTGCAAAACTTCTTACAAGGCATTTTGCTTTTATTGAGAAATTAATGGAAGCCAAACAGGAAGAATTAGAGGCAATAGACGGTATTGGTCCCATTGCCAGTGAATATATCTATAATTATTTCCACAATGAGAAGAATATTGAAACAATTAATAGATTGTTTTCTTTAGGAATGGAATTGATCTATGATGATAAAGAGGAAGAACTTAAGCTTTACAATAAGGTATTTGTTTTTACCGGTTCACTGGAAAAAGTCAGCAGATCGCAAGCAAAAAAACTGGTTGAGGACCTTGGAGGTGTGGTTTCATCTGCTATATCAAATAAAGTTGATTATGTGGTAGTAGGTGAGAAGCCGGGTTCTAAATTAAAAAAAGCTCGATCATTGGGTTTAAATATTTTGAATGAAACAGAATTTCAAGAAATGCTGAACAAAGATCAAGCAGGAAAGGGTACTAAGTACTAAGTCATAGTTATTGGTCCTAAGTGGAGAAACTAAATACTTAGTACTGCATACTGTTTTTCAATGTGGAGAAACTAAATACTTAGTACTGCATACTGTTTTTCGACTCTCAACTGCTTTAAATCCTTCATTTTTCTTTATCATTAGGTCATTCACGAACGACCTCTACGGTTTATATCTTCTCTTTAACCTACCTATGCTCTGCCTGCTCTGTGGTTATTATATTTTCTTTAATTATTCATTATTCATTGTTCATTATTCATTTATATTCCAATGCTCTGTGGTTAAT